>JBCCRZ010000559.1:0-4609 GCA_039200855.1 Cyanobacteria bacterium P01_D01_bin.44
GGTTCAGGCACAGAAGCCGTGTCTTTGTCAGGCAGCGTGACCGTTGATAAATAAGCCTCTTGAGCATAAAACGTTCGCCAGGATTCTTGGCGAAAGCCAGACCGGCTGCTGCGACTGCTGCGGCGGCGATCGTAGCGCTTGCTTTCTTGGAGAAGTTTGTCGATCTCTTTATCCCGGTTTTCTTGCAAAGACTCAACCACGGTTGGATTGGCCTCTAAAAACTCAACGCTGATCCCTAGTGACTGTGCCAACTTCTCCTTAGCCTGACGCTCCAGCACAGATACATTAAAGTTGCCCCCTCCGCTTAGATCCCAGCCCAGTGTGTCAAAAGCCAGCAGGTCAAGGTTCGTGATTTGCTCACGCTTTCCTGGCTTGAGGAGCGGCTGCATAATGCCCAGCGAATTTGCCTGTTGCTTCCAATGACTGGCTTGAAAGTCACCCAGGCCATTGCCTAAAGAAAAAACGCCCAGCTTTGTACTGCCGCCATCTAATGAAAAATACTTTTCTTCGTTACTAAAGGTGAGATCTGGGATGCCCTCGACCGCGCTTGTAGCAGAGTAACGAAACAGGTCTAAATTGGTCGAGAATTTAAGCTTATCGCCCTTAATCTCTTTGCCTTCAGTCTGTTGCTCTGTGACGACACTGATAAAACCTGGGTCATCTATGCCGCTGATAAATCCTAAATTGTGACCAATCTCATGGAGGGAAACCGCCACAAAGTCCAGTTGATTACCGGCGATGCTCCCGACCGCATCATAATTCCAACTCGCTGACGTATTCGAGAGATCGCTCATCAAAATAACGCCGTCAAGCTTCCAGCTTTTCTTGTATTTATCGTAGGCGTCTTCGTATTTTTTCTTTTCGCCATCGCAGTTGTCTTGTTTCTGCAGGCACGCTTCGTATTTTGCGTATTCCTTGTCGTATTTCTCTTTTTCTTTGGCTGCCTTTTTATCTTCTTTGGCAACATCGATGATCCCCAAGGCTTTTGCATTGGCTCGGGTCAGGTTTAGCTCCTTAACCTTTTCGATAAAGTCGTTGTCGTCTTTATTGCCTTGATACCCAAATCTAAAATCTTTGGCTGGCAAGCCACCATAGGCGGATGCGTCTGCTTGAGAGGTGATGTCTGCGTTGAAGGCTTCAACCAGCTTTTCGTAGTCATATTCAGGCTCTAGCCCCGGCAAAGCAGCGCCGACAGTGCCGCTTGGTAGGATGTTGGTGGTTTCAACGTAGAGATTGAGGGTGACATCGTCTTTTAGATAAGACGACCAAATCCCCCCCGCGATCTCAAAACCAACCATTTGCTCAAGGGTGGTATTCGGCCCATAGGTAAACCGAAAGTTCGCAGCCTGGGCAGGCGTCGTGGGTAGCAAAGCTGCTGGTATACCTAACAAACCTAGCAAGCACGCATAGCGTATCCGCCCGTTGTTAAACTTCTGTATCTTCAGCGAACACATAATTCAGCCCAAAGTGTGTGTGCTATTTCTTTTTCTACATCACTGGCAAAATGCCCCTGCAAATAAATTCCGCGATATTACGCAAGCTTCACGGGAAGATATGGTGAGTATCAATCCTTGGGATATAAAGCTGTCCGCCAAATATGTGGGTGAATTACACAGATGCAATGGACAGCGTGTATCGGGGTGACTTATGAAACTTCGCCATAAGTTATGTAATGGATAGACGCCTTATATTCAGCATAAGTTTCCTAGGGGTTCATACATATCATGCTCCTACCTGAATGATATTATGGCCCTGAAGTTATGGTGTGATGTTTGAATGAAGCTTCTGTACGTTAGCTCCCTTCAGTATTCGCAAAGGCTTATACCTCGCTTCCCTCTCCCAAAAGCTGAATTCGCTGGGCTAGAAGTGCGCCGACTAGCATGAAGACTCCACCGAGAACAACGGCAGCCATGCGATCGCATCCTAACCAATGCTGCACCACCCAACCCAGCCCCAGCGACGCCAGAATCTCTGGAATCACGATAAAGCAGTTAAAGATGCCCATATACAGACAGTTTTGCTCCGCAGGTAGCGAATCTATCAGCATTGCATAGGGCAGCGATAGCATACTGACCCAGGCCAGGCCAACCCCCACCATCGGCAGCAATAATAAATAAGGATCGTGAATCATGCCCAATGAGATCAAACCCACTGCACCGCAGAGCAAACATAAAGTGTGGGTTAACTGCTGGCCCAGCCGATGGGTGAGTTTGGGCAAACTCAGCGCAAACAAACAGCAAACCAGGTTATACGCCGCCATGCAAAGCCCCGCCCATTCAATCCCCGTGGCGTATAGATCAGAGTCATGCATCGTCGCCCCAAACACATTTTGGGCAATGGCAGGGGGCAAATAGAGAAACATGCAAAACAGCCCCAGCCAGCTAAAGCACTGTACCCAGGCCAGCTGTCGCATGGTCGGGGGCATCTCTTTGATTGCGGTACCAATGGCGCTAAAGGCACTGACAATCTCGGGGTCAGGGGCAAACTGAGATTCAGGAGCTTGCTTTTGCGGTGGTGGCTCAGGTTCGGGCGTGCTAATTATCGTCCACAGGACAGCGCCTAAAAACACCCCAGCCCCGATATAAAACGACAGCTTCACCGAAAAGGGGACGATGCCGCCAATGCGTTGGGTTTGCATCAGGTGGCTTACCAACCATGGCATCGCAGAGGCAATCACTGCGCCTAACCCCAGCAGTCCGCTTTGCATTGAGAATCCGGCGGTCTGCTGATCATCAGGCACCAGATCGGCCACAAATGAACGAAACGGCGTCATACAGACATTTACCGAGGCATCGAGCAGCCACAGCAACCCGGCAGCTATCCACAGGGTCGGAGCATTGGGCATGAGCACCAGGGCCAGGGAGCTGAGCACTGCGCCCACTAGAAAATAAGGACGGCGTCTGCCCAAGGGCGTCCAGGTGCGATCGCTCATCAACCCCACCACCGGTTGAATAATCAACCCGGTCAGCGGAGCTGCCAACCAGAGCAGTGGCAGCTGATGGGCATCGGCCCCGAGGGATTCAAAAATGGCGCTGGCATTGGCCATTTGTAGGCCCCAGCCAAACTGAATCCCCAAAAAGCCAAAGCTCATATTCCACAAGCGCCAAAATCCAAACCGCTCCGGCTGATGGGTGGGTTGAGAGAGGACTGGCGTTTGCCTCAACTGTCCGGTTCCTACCATGACGGACACGCTGATGGGCAAAGGATTGCCTGGATAAGGATAGACGCGGTATTCAACAAGATAATCTCAAGGGTCTATCTTTATTAATCACCTCTCAACGAGAGAAAAGGGGAAGGTGTTGATTAAACTCAATGATTCGTCATTTATCGGTTAATGAATGTAAGCGTATTGAAATGGGAAGAGTCGGTGGTAGGTGGTGGGTAATGGGAGATAGGGCGGCAGGGGAAGATGGGGAGGGGGAGCAGGGGAGCAGGGGGAGACGCGGGGACGCGGAGATGGGGGAGGTGGGGAAGGAGGCGATAATCTGTAGGGGCGATCCCTTGTGGTTGCCCTGCGATATTTTTGGGAGATGGGATGACTCGCGCTTATTTGAAGCTGGCTCAGCAAGGTAAAAACAACTGGTGGCGATATCTGCTGGGGGTGCTGCTGGTGTTGTTTTTTTGGCAGGTCTTGGGCAGTGTCCCATTCTTAGCGTTCGTTGCGGTCTTAGAAGCAGATGGGGATCCGGCGACTTTCTTTAATCAAGCCACGCTGTCATTTGAGGGAGTGGGACCGCTGCTGCCCTATCTGGTCCTCAATTGCAGCATTATTTTATCGCTGGTGGGCTTATACATCACGGTGCGCTGGCTGCATCGGCGGCGATTTATCGGCTTGATTACCCCGGCGCGCTCCCTCAATTGGGGGCGATTTTTGCAAGGCTTTGGGGTTTATTTTGGGCTGATTGCGATCGCAAGCCTGCTCGAGTCGCTAATCTTTCCCGGCAGCTACCAGCTATCGTTTAAGCCCGATCAGTTTTTTCTTTTCCTACCCTTCGCCCTGCTCGTGACGCCGCTGCAGTGCAGTGCTGAGGAACTTTTCTTTCGGGGATATCTGATGCAGGGGTTAGGGCTCAAAAGTCGGGGCAGGTGGCTACCGGTGATCGGCTCCTCGATTTTGTTTATGCTGCCCCACTTGCTCAACCCAGAAGTGCAGCTGGGGTTTGCGCTTATGGCCATGGTGTATTTGCTATTTGGGTTGTTCTTAGCCGTGATCACCGTGCAAGACAACGGTCTGGAGCTGGCGATGGGGGCGCACAGTGCGAATAACTTGTTTATTTTGCTGTTGGCAAACTACGCCAACTCAGCCCTGCCGTCGCCGTCGATTTGGTCGGCCCAGCTGCATCCTCAGTTCGCGTTGGTGAGCTTTGTTGCGATCTCAATCTCGTTTTATCTAATTTTGCTACGGAGAAAATCCTTTCTTACCTGATTCCTAAGGACACCTCGTTTGGTGGGAACGCTGTGCTTGGTGATACCAATTAAATATGACCTTGCATAAAATGGAGAAGACGTTTGGTGCAGGTGTCATATGGCGGGTCGAATGAAGCTTGAAATTGCTGAAAGCGTTGAGTATCTGGAAAAAAGTATGAAGCAGGCGCGGAGTGCGTCTCAA
>JBCCRZ010000560.1:0-4586 GCA_039200855.1 Cyanobacteria bacterium P01_D01_bin.44
CGCCGACATAAACTAACCATCAGCTTTTATCTCGACACCGCTCAAGCCCCTCAAGAATCAGTTCGAGCCCCAGATCAAAATCGTGAAGACCGTCGTAATTGCCTGCCATAACGTGGTGCGTGAGCTTGTTAAGGTAGGGATACTGTTCAGCGGGGATGAGTGAAAGGTAGTTCTCCGCCACGTCTGCATACTCCGCCGCCTCAAAGGGAAAGTTCAACTCCTGGAGCGTAAACCCATAGATGTGACTGTCGATCGCATTCCACGCATGATCGGCCATCTCAAGCGAAAAGCCCGCTTCTATGAGACATCCGAGCGTCGCGTCCACGTAGCACAACATCGCTGGCCCCACATTAACCCGTGATACGAGCGCCAGGGTTGACCAGGGGTGCCGCAACAGCACCTCGTGGGCTGAGGTCGCCCGCCGTCGTATGGTCACCTTCCAGTCAGTACCTAGATCAGGCACTTCAATCTCGCTGGCAACGATATCGACCATGCCATCCACAAGGTCGTCCTTGTTGGCTACATGGTTGTACAGCGACATCGCCTTGACGCCAAGCTCTTGGGCAAGCTTTCGCATGGAGAGTGCCTCAATGCCCCCTTCATCGGCCAGACGGATCGCAGTGTGCAATACTCGCTCCCTGCTCAACGGGATCTGGGGGACTGTCTCAGAATCTTTTGCCTTAGCCATCCTATCTTCTCGCTATCGTTTCGTAACGCATTCGCCATGGGCCGAGTACACCCTGATTTGGGCGCTCGGCCCGCCATTCATCTTGACAAACTTACGGCGTACGTTAAACTTACAGTGTACGTAAAGCTTACATCGTAAGTCAGGATTAACAAAATGAAAGCAATCGTTCAAACCGAGTACGGTCCACCAGAGGTGTTGAGTCTAGAAGAAATCGACACCCCCGTCCTGCAAGACAATGAAGTGCTGGTGAAAATCCGGGCTGCCTCTGTCCATGCTGGTGACTGGCATCTCATGCGAGGCACCCCATTCCTGATTCGCCTCATGTTTGGGGGGCTGTTAAAACCCAAGCACCCGATCCTGGGCACTGATATAGCCGGGCAGGTAGACGCCGTTGGCAAAGACGTCACCCAGTTTAGGCCGGGCGATCAAGTGTTTGGAGATCTGTCGGAATCTGGTTTTGGCGCGTTTGCCGAATACGCCTGTGCCCCCGAGGCAGCTTTGGCCTTAAAACCAACCAACCTGACCTTCGAAGCAGCTGCCACCGTTCCGGTCTCTGCCATGGCCGCTTTGCAAGGGCTGCGGGATGTGGGGCAGCTTCAGCCAGGGCAAAAGGTTTTGATCCAGGGGGCGTCCGGTGGCGTGGGCTCATTTGCGGTGCAAATTGCCAAGGCCCTTGGGGCTGAGGTGACCGGCGTATGCAGCACGACAAAAGTCGAGATGGTGCGATCGCTTGGCGCAGATCACGTCATTGACTATACACAAACAGACTGTACCCAAACTGGGCAGCAGTATGACCTGATTCTCGACGCAGCCGCCTACCGTTCAGTTTTCGACTTTCTGCCTGCCATAACGCCCGAAGGGACCTACGTCATGGTCGGCGGCTCCACCGCTCGATTTTTCCAGGCAATGCTCCTCGGGCCCTGGATTGCCAAAATCAGTCATCGGACAGTGAAATGCCTGGCTTCGACCCCCAATCAAGCCGATCTGATCGCGTTGAAGGATCTCATTGAAGCGGGCAAGATCTCACCGTTTATCGACCAACGCTACCCCCTGAGCGAAGTCCCCGCAGCAATTCGTCACCTCGAGCAGCGGCAGGTGCGAGGAAAAGTGGCCATCAGCGTCTAACCTCGCCACAATACCCTCGCCATCACACCCTCGCCATCACACCGTCAGAACACACCCTAAAGAATATCTGTACAACCGCCAACCCACAAACCGGCCTAGGCTAAAATCGACAGACGATTGACGCCCAGGGAGAGGGTTTATATGAGTGCAGAATACGGGTTGGGGACGAAATGTTTACACGCAGGGCAAACAGCCGACCCCGCCACGATGGCCTGCGCTGTGCCAATTTACCGCACCAGTGCCTATAAGTTTCGAGATACGGAGCATGCGGCCAATTTGTTTGCCCTAAAGGAGTTGGGCAACATTTACACGCGGTTGATGAATCCCACCCATGATGTTCTAGAAAAGCGAATTGCGGCGATGGAAGGGGGGGCTGGAGCCCTGGCACTAGCCTCTGGTACGAGCGCCATTTTTTATAGCATCATCAATATTTGCCAGGCGGGCGATGAAATTGTGTCTGCCAATACGTTGTATGGCGGCACCTACACGATGTTCAAAAACATCCTGCCTCAATTTGGCATCAAGGTAAATTTTGTCGATCCTCGTAATCCTGAGAACTTTCGCCCCGCCATCACTGAGAAAACCAAGTTGGTGTTCTGTGAAACCGTGAGTAATCCGGGCTTGGAGGTGTCAGATTTAGATGCGATCGCAGCCATTGCCCATGACCAGGGGTTACCCCTGGTGGTCGATAGTACCTTCACCACCCCCTATCTCATTCGCCCCTTAGAACATGGGGCCGACATCGTGGTCCACTCCCTGACCAAATGGCTGGGCGGGCACGGCACTGGCATTGGCGGCATCGTCGTCGCCTCCGGCAAATTTGATTGGACCTCCGGTAAATTTCCGCTGATGAGTGAGCCCGAAGAGAGTTACCACGGACTGCGATGGGCCCATGACCTGGGGCCACTCTCTCCCCTCGCCTATATCCTGCGGATGCGGCTGATTCCCTTACGGAATCTAGGGGCGTGCATTTCTCCAGACAATGCCTGGATGTTTCTCCAAGGCATTGAGACACTCCACTTGCGGATGCAGCGCCATTGCGAAAATGCCATGGCCGTCGCCGAGTTTCTGCAACAGCATCCAGCGGTGGAATGGGTTCGCTATCCCGGTTTAGAAACCGATAAAGCCCATGCCGTGGCTCAGCGCTACTTGAAAAAGGGCTTTGGGGCCATGGTCGTCTTTGGCATCAAAGGCGGAGCCGAAGCGGGCAAACAATTTATTGAACGACTCAGTTTATTCTCTCATTTGGCCAATGTCGGCGATGCCAAGAGTTTGGCGATTCATCCATCATCCACAACCCATTCCCAACTCTCAAAGACTGACTTGGCGGGGGCAGGCATCTCCCCTGGGCTGGTTCGTTTAGCCATTGGCATTGAGGATGTCGATGACATTATCAACGATCTCAAGCAGGCCATGGCTGTCTAGCGTTCTCTCCTAATGAGTATTGGCTCAGTCCAGACCCAGTTTTTTCATTTAAATGAACCCTTTCCCTTAGAGTCAGGAGGCGCTTTCGACGCCCTTACCCTGGCCTACGAAACCTATGGCACCCTAAACCAGGATGCCAGCAATGCGGTTTTAGTGTTCCATGCCCTCACCGGCAGTCAACATGCGGCTGGCGTCAACAAATCGGTGCCAGTGGTTGCGCCTCTCTGGACCGATGAATGCGTTTCAGGCTGGTGGGATGCTTTTATTGGGCCAGGTAAAGCACTAGATACGCAGCGTTATTTTGTCATCTGTGTCAATTACTTGGGCGGTTGCTATGGTTCGACCGGCCCCCGCTCAATCAATCCACTGACGGGCAAGCCTTACGGCAGTCAATTTCCCCAGGTGAGTGCTTGGGATGTTATTCGCAGTCAGCTGAGCTTATTAGATGACTTGGGTATTGACTGCCTACATGCCGCCATTGGGGGCTCCCTGGGCGGCATGCTCTCAATTTTGTTAGCCACCCGCTGCCCCCATCGCGTTAAGAAAGTAGTGCCCATCGCCACTGGCCTGGAAACAACTGTACTGCACCGGGTGCATAATTTTGAACAGATTCTAGCGATTCGGAACGATCCCAAGTTTAAGGGCGGTGACTACTACGATGGGGAACCGCCGAAGGACGGCTTGTTGTTAGCTCGGATTATTTCCCATAAAACCTTTGTTTCGTTAGCCATGATGGAAAAACGAGCTAGGCAAGAAATCAGGGTTGAACAGCCGATGGGGCAATTTTATGAACTGTCTAACCCGATTGAGTCCTACATGTTTTACCAGGGCAAGAAATTTGCAGAACGATTCGATGCCAACAGCTATCTGCGCCTCATGGATATGTGGCAACGGTTTAGCTTAAATGCGCAGCAGCCTGATTTATTTGAGAACTGTGCCCATCAGCAATATTTGATTTTCAGTGTCGATTCTGATGTTTGTTTTTACCCAGAAGAACAAAAGGGGATTGTCACGGCGTTGGAAGCGGCTCACATGGATGTGACATACATTACCGTCCATTCTGATAAAGGCCATGATTCTTTTCTGTTAGAGCCCGATCTCTATGCGCCTTACATTCACTTCATTCTGGGCTAATACCGTGTCAAGCTTCAAATTGTGGGTGAGGGGGTGAGGGGGTGAGTTGATGGGTAATGGGTAATGGGTAATAGGTAATGGGTAATGGGCTTCGGCGTGAGCTCAGCCGAACGGTAATGGGTAATGGGTAATGGGTGGTGGGTTGTGAAGTGGTGAAACAGGTTACTGATTCGCCAAGCGTAGCGACCTCACCAAGCGCCAGCGACCTCACCGA
>JBCCRZ010000561.1:0-4581 GCA_039200855.1 Cyanobacteria bacterium P01_D01_bin.44
TCGATCCATTGGAGCTGGTTTTGCCGGTTTCGGGGCTTTAGGATGAGGTTGAGCATCCAGGATGGCCGGAAAAACCAGGGGGGCTTCTAATTGCTCGGACGCCTCCCGCAGCTGACGTAAGATGATTACGCCCTTTTCTCCCCTGGCAGCGCGGGGTTGGGCTTTGCGGACGGTAATAGGTAAAAATTCAACTTTCATTTGCCCGGTGCGCAGCGAGACCCTCAGCGCCGCTGTGTCGCGATCGTCGAGGGGAGCATCGGCAAAAATAAAGTCTCCTAAGGAATAGACAATGGGGCGTTCTTTATAAAGCTCGGCCCCCTGGAGCTGCTCCGGGTGATAGCCCACCACCAGGTCAGCCCCAGCATCAATGGCGGTGCGAGCCAGCTTTACCTGCTCTTGACTGGGGGTTTGGCCTAACTCCCCCAGCCAGCGATAGTTGACCACGATCCAATCGACGTCGTTGCGCAACGCGGTGATGTCTTCGGCGATGGCGGCTTTGTCTTGGACATTGATGCCTGCTTTGTCGGCTTGAGCGGCGTTGACGCCGTTGGGGGTGTAGCCCAAGTAGGCAATCCGTTGACCCTTGACTTCTAAAATTTCAGGTCGTCTGGCTTCGCGATTATCACGACCTGCCCCCACCCGGTAAATGCCCTCCTGGTCCAGGGTTTCCAGGGTTTCTAACAGGCCCTGTTCGCCGTAGTGCAGGGTGCGATCGCTGGTGAGGCCAACAATATCCACACCGCCTTCGCGCAGGGCCGTCACCGCATCGAGGTGGGTGCGGTGGTGATATTCCTCTTGCAAAGAAGTGCCTGCCGTGGCCAGGGGGTTGCCCAGGCTAACCATGGCGATGTCGGCCTGGGGGTAGGCGTTGATATTGCCGAATAGCTGATCGGCACTCTCCTGCGATTTGATATTTAGATCGCCTAGGGTGACCTCGCCGCCAAACAGCAGAGTAATGTTGGGGTCTGTGGGGTTAGGAACTTGGGTATGGGGAACGACGGCCACGGGCTCCAGGGGGGCCATAACGGTGCGTGGCTCTGGATAGCGGTTCGCAAAGGAAATCTCTGTGGCGTTGGGCACCGGGGCGTCAGAAAGCGCGTCAGTTGGCTCAGTTTTGGGTTTTCCCTCGATAGGGTCACTGGGCTGGATGCCAAATTGAGGCAGGTTAGGGCCATGGCCTGAGATCATAATTTCAGTGATGCAGCCCAAAATAAAAGCGGCGGTGGCTGAGCCCGTAATCACCACCGCCCGTAGCAGCTTAAACTGCTGGTCGATGACTGCGCGAGATTTGAAGATCATCCGATGGCGGCGGGCATCGCGACGACGAATGGCGAGGGCGTTGATGTCGATGGGGGTCGGCTTGCTTTCTGGCCGACTCAGGGGGCGAGGCGGTTGGACCTCATGCTTTTGGCGAAAGGCAGGGGACAGGACCCGGACTCGACGCTTCCACTGATGCCGCGATTGGCCGATGAAACGAGCGGTGACGTGGATGCCTTCGATGATGTCGGAGTTGAGTTTCCAAATGCGGCTACAGATCAGTCGCATTAGGACTTCTTTTTTGGGCGAACGCTTAAACTCGATGAGAATGCGCAGGCACCCTGGCCGCTCGTCTGCCTGGACATGGGCATAGACCCCCTGAGGCGTTAGGGCCTCATTAAGCCAAAACGCAATGGCTCGATAATGGCCAGCGGCAGCAAGTTGTTTGACGTGGGCTAAATCCTTGGGGAGGGTCTCCGCGTTGTTGGGAGCGGTGGGACTGTTCGCTGCACTGGCCATGCTGAAATACCTACGGGACAAAGCGTTGACCCAAAGTGCCAACGATACGGGGAATCACGATACACCTGTTCTTCAGACAATCGTTCCCCAGACTCTATCAAAGATGCACCCCTTGTCAAGCTGGGAAGGCTTTGAGATTAGGATTTTGGTGAGTGGTGAGTGGTGAGTGGTGAGTGGGTGAGTGGTGAGTGGTGAGTGGGTGAGTGGTGAGTGGTGAGTGGTAAAACAGGTTACTGACTCACCAAGCGCAGCGACCTCACCGAGCGCAGCAACCCCATCAAGCGTAGCGAACTCACCTTCCCACCTTCATTGTGCAACGGCTTCGGTCGCGTCGAGGTCGTCGCTTGGGGGGATGCCCTCCGGGGTGGTTTCGGGGGTGGTTTCACCGGAAGCGTCGAGGTCGCTGGCTGGCTTGGGGGGGAGCGTTGGATTGATGGCCTTAGCCATCTCTTGGGACACGGTTTGGGAGATACGGCGAATCAGCTCGTGGGCTCGGCCATCGTTCTCGGGGCGCTGCACTAAGGCTGCGATCGCATAGCGTTTGCCGTTGGGGAGATCGACCAGGGCCACATCCCCTAAAACAGACCCAATGTCGCCGGTTTTGTTATAAGTCAGGGCGGTTTCTTCGATGCCAGAGGGCAGCAAATTTTTGTTATAGGTGCGCTGCAGAATATTTAAAACGCGATCGCGGGATCTCAGTCTCAGCAACTCTCCTTTATGCAGCATCGCCATTACCTTGACCAGGTCATAGGGGCTGGTAGTGTTAGTGCCCTCTAAATCAGGCAGGGGGGAGGTGAGCTGGGTATGGCTCAGCCCCCAGGCTTGAAACCGCTGGTTGAGAGACTCTGCGCCGCCCAGCAGATCAATCATCATATTGGTGGCCGTGTTATCGCTGTTGATAATCATTTGGGTAGCCACCTCTAGAGCCGTGTATTGGGTGCCGGGGGGTTGCCCCTGCATATCCCCTGACCCCCCCACGACCTGGGTGGCTTGGGCCGTCATGATTTGCTCAACGGTGATGCGTCCGGCATCGACTTCCTGAAAAAAAGCAAGCAAAATAGGCAGCTTGATAGTGCTGGCCGCGGCCAGCGGCTGCTGACCTGCTAAATCGACATATTCACCCGTGTCAAGGTCAAATACATAAATCGCTTGGGTAAGCCCTGGGGTGAGTTCGGGAAGGGCTTCTAGCTGGGCCTTAAGGGAGGTAAGCTCTTGACTGACGGTGAGCCCGGTCGCCTCTGTGGGGCGGTTTTTGGCCATCACCACTGACTCTGTGCGAGAGGCAGTGGGAGCCGGGTTAGGGGTACCGAGTTGGACATCGGCTGGGGTGATCACCGATAGCAGTGTACCGGCCAGGGCCGCCACTCCAATCCCCAGTACCAACAGACGAATGCCAATCAACACGGGCTTGGGAGCCCTGGGCAGCGGCGGTAGCGTTTGGCGACCCGTGCGTCCTCCCGTTGCCCTCAAGGTAGAGAAACGACTCGTAGATGGGCGACCCCGACGGCGAGGGCGCTCAGGGGCCGGACTGCTGTAGATAGGCTCGCTGTGGGGGCGTCGCTGGCTGCTGCCAGCGCGATCGCGCTGCCGCCGCCGATTGCGTCGCGACGTCTGGCGCGGTGTGGCTGGGCGTGCTGCGGTTTGGCGGGAAGGGGGGGCAGGGGGCTTGCGATAGGGACCTTGCGGCTCTGTCATGATCTCAACCTATTACAGAAGATCGTCTGGGTGTGTTTAATCACGCGGCGACCCTGAATTAACTTGTCGGGTAGCCCACTCGATTTGCCTCAGAATCCCGCGCAATAGCGCCACTTCTTGGGCAGAGGGGGTAGCTCGGTGCAGTAGACGACGCAATTTTCGCATACGGCTAGGGGCGGTATGGGGATACAGGTAGCCGATGCTGAGGAGCACCGATTCTAGATGGTGATAATACCCGTCTAGATCGTCTAGCGATGCAGACTGTGTAGCAGATGGGGGGGCATTTCGTAAAGGGAGGGAGGGGGTTGAGTAGGGAGGGGGGGAGATAGGGGACGTTATCCGGGCGAGTTCGTAACAGCAGATGGCGACGGCCTGGGCTAAATTTAGCGCAGCGTAACCAGCGTCGGTGGGGACTTTAATAAATCGCTGGGCTTGGTAGAGTTCATCATTGCTCAACCCCCGGTCTTCGCGGCCAAAAATTAAGGCGGTATTAATGTTAGCAGCCTCTACTAGCCAGGGTAGGGCGCTCTCGGGCCGCTCTAACGGATCGTCTAGCTCACGGGGGCGGGCGGTGGTGGCAATTGCGCGCTGGCAGCCGACCAGCGCCTCTGGCAAGGTCTGGGTAATGCGGGCCTGGGTGAGTACATCCCGAGCATGGACTGCCATCTGCGTCGCTTCGGCCCCAAGCGGATCGCACTGGGGGTTGACCAAGACTAGCTGGGTGAGTCCAAAATTTTTCATCACCCGTGCGATCGCACCGACGTTGAGAGGGCCAGCGGGTTCGACGAGGATGATGCGGAGGTTGGGGGGCATGGGAAAGGAGATTGGGTGGTGGGTGGTGGGTGATGGGTGGATGGGTTCCGCAGGGGCTAAGGGCACTTTGCTCAGGGAGGCAGGGGAGGCGGGCGTCTCGCCTGCTTGATCTCTGGTAGATCTCAGTCAAGCATCTGAGCCGGAAGGGGGCTTTAGGTTAGGCTGAGGTAGACAGGATTATACGCCGCTTTACACCCATCCTTAAGCTTGAAAAACCTCAATGGCTCGACAGCGCTCAAAGTCAGATTTGCCCAGCAAAATTTGCCCGGTTTGCCAGCGTCCGTTTACCTGGCGCAA
>JBCCRZ010000562.1:0-4581 GCA_039200855.1 Cyanobacteria bacterium P01_D01_bin.44
CTATGTGTCGCATCCTCGCCTACCTCGGCTCCCCCATTCCCCTCGACCAGCTGTTGCTCAAGCCTGACCACTCGCTCCTGGTGCAAAGCTATGCCCCCAAAGAGCTAGAAGTGGCTTTGCTCAATGCCGACGGGTTTGGTCTTGGCTGGTATCGGGCTGGCGAACTGCCGTTTGTGTATCGCAATATTTTGCCAATGTGGAATGACGGTAATTTGGCGAATCTGGGTCGCTATGTGCGATCGCACAGTTTTGTGTCGAATGTGCGCAGTGCGACACCGGGGTTGCCGCTGGACTTTAGCAACTGTCAGCCCTTTCAGCATGGCAATCTGCTGTTTATCCACAATGGTTATATTGAGCGCTTTCGTCAGACCCTGTATCGCCCGGTCAGAGATTTGATTGGAGACACCGCCTATCAAAATATTTATGGTCTGACCGACTCAGAGCATATCTTTGCCTTGCTCACGCATCAGCTAGAAGAGCAGCCTGGTTTGGATCTGGCCGATGGCCTGACCCAAACCATAGATATTCTCAAAACCTTGGCTGATAAAGACGGCGTTAGGGTCTCGGGCACCATCGTGGTGAGCACGGGCGACCGGCTGGTAGCAGCCCGTTTTGATAACCAGGCCAAGGCTCCCACTCTGTATTGGTTAGAAAAGCATCCAGACTATCCCGGAGGGTTCATTTTAGCGTCAGAACCTTTGTTTGAAGCGGACTGGACACCCTTTCCTCAATCCCATATTCTGAGTGTTCAATTGGAAGGGTTTCCGTTGGACGATGCTCAGTTGGAGGGTGCCCAGCCGGGTAGCCTGCGATCGCACCGTGTTCAATCTGATTTAAAGCTGCATACCCATGCCCTTACCCTTGCTGTCTAAGAGCGACGTAGACCCGCAGACTTTACTCCATGCGTTTCAGCAATGTCGTCAAGGTACCCTGGCGCTGGTCAAAGATCTCGGAGAGATTCCCTTTCGCCAGCAGGCACATCCTGACTTTAGCCCGATTGGCTGGCACCTTGGTCACATTGCTTTTACCGAGTCCCTTTGGATTTTGGAGCATCTGGCCCAGCAGCCCTGCTCGTTTCCCCAATATCGCAAACTCTTTGCTGCGGACGGGTTACCTAAAGCCGAGCGACAAAACTTGCCTGGTTTAGACGAGATTCAAACTTTTTTAGCCGCCGTACGCTATCGGGTAGAAGCTTATCTAGATCAGGCCCCGGTCGAAAACCAACACCGTCTCTGGCGCTGGCTGTTACAGCATGAAAGCCAGCATGGTGAAACAATCACGCTGATCATGGCGCTACATCAGAGTCAGGGCCAGACCGTTGCCTTAAAGACGCCCCAGGCTGTCCAGCACCCTCGAGTGCGCATAGATGGCATGGTCCCTGTGCCAGCGGGAAAATTTGCCCTGGGGGATGACAGCCTAGACGCGATTGACAATGAAAGGCCATGTCATGCCGTTGAGCTGGATACCTTTTGGATAGATCGTACCCCCGTGACCTGTGGGCAATATCGTCATTTTATTGAAGCGGAGGGCTATCAAAATCCTCAATGGTGGTCGCCCCAAGGCTGGCGCTGGCAGCAGACCGCTGGGGTGCAGCAACCGCTTTATTGGCTGGGGAACATTGCCTTTGAAGATCACCCTGTCAGCGGCGTGAGCTGGTATGAAGCCGATGCCTATGCCCGCTTTGTGGGTAAACGCCTCCCCACTGAGGTCGAATGGGAAAAGGCCGCTGCCTGGCATCCGGAGCGATCTAAGCAACGGTATCCTTGGGGGAGTGATTGGCCGACCGCACAACATTGCAATCACGATCACCATGTGGGGCATACCACCCCAGTAGGAGCGTTTGGGCACAACATTAGCCCGGTGGGCTGCTACGACCTGCTGGGAAATGTCTGGGAATGGACCGATACTTGGTTTGATGGCTACCCTGGCTTTGATGCCTATCCTTATCATGGGTATTCTCAGGTTTATTTTGACAAAGCCCATCGGGTTTTACGGGGGGGCAGCTGGGCGAGCCGTCCCTGGACGCTGCGCAACAGTTTTCGTAACTGGTATCATCCCCACGTGCGAGAGTTATTTATGGGGTTTCGCTGTGCGCAATCGTTTGACCCCTAATCGGTTGAATCTCAATCGGTTAAGCCCTAGTTGAGAGGCTTTAAACCCCCTTTTAATGTTGGGTTGCAAGGCATGGTCTAAGATCGTGCTGGAAAACCCTAGCGAGTTTATGGATATTACAAAGCTGCCAAGCGTTGATAAGACCGATCAGACGAACCGGCTCCACCTTGTCAACCTGTTAGATAACGATGCGACTCTCCTCACTGAGGGGCAAGACGTGATAGAAGGGCTCACCCGAGCGCCTAAAGCCCTGCCGCCCAAATATTTTTACGATCAGCGAGGGTCAGAGCTATTTGAGAAAATCTGCGATTTGCCTGAGTACTATCTGACCCGTGCTGAGACCGCGATCTTTGAACAATATGCATCTGAAATTGCGCGGTTGACAGGTCCGTGTGAACTGGCAGAACTGGGCAGCGGCAGCGCCACAAAAACCCGTATCTTGCTGGATGCTTACCAGACTAAAGAGCTACCGCTACAATACATTCCCATTGATGTCAGTGGCACTATGCTGGAGGCCAGTTCCCAGAGCTTGCTAGAAGACTATTCAGGTTTAAAGATTCATGGGTTAGTCAGCACCTATGAACTGGCTCTCAAAAATTTGCCGCCGTTGACGCTACCCACCCGGATGCTGTGCTTCATAGGCAGCACCATTGGTAATCTGCAACCCCAGGAGTGCGATCGCTTTTTAGCCCAGGTGAGTGGTGCCCTCAAACCAGGGCAATACTTTTTGCTGGGTCTCGACTTACAAAAGGAGAAAGCGCTGCTCGAAGCTGCCTATAACGATGGCCAGGGGATCACCGCTGCGTTTAACTTAAACATGTTGGCCCATCTCAACTGGCGTTTTGACGGTGATTTTGACCTGGACAACTTTGCCCATGTGGCGTTTTATAACGAAAATGCGCATCAGATTGAAATCTACATAGAAAGCCTCAAGCGGCAAACAGTGCGTCTCAAAACGCTAAATCTGTCGGTGACTTTTGATCAGGGAGAGCGTCTCCTGAGCGAAATTTCTCGCAAGTTTAGTTTGTCTCAGATGGGTGAGGATTTGGCTCAACATCGGCTGAAGATAGTTCGCTCCTTTACCGATGCAAAAGATTGGTTTGGGTTGATTTTGTGTCAACGTTGTTAGTAGGCGAATATGACAGTTAGCGATCGCACCTGAGTTTCTCTCGGAGCCAGCTATCATCCCAGCGACACTCTCAGCTTTGATGTGGTCTATAGTCACTTGTTCTTTTCTGATCAAGACATCGATCAGAGTGCCCCTGGACGAGGCACCCTGATCGGTGATTTATCATTGGGGCTCAGGTGAACTGGACGTTCTAGCCGCCACCGCCACCGCCACCGCCGCATCCACCACCGCCGCCGCTGCTGCCGCCACCACCAAATCCACCGCCGCCGCTGCTACCGCCACCGCTAAATCCCCCTCCTGTATAGCCACCAGCTGCCCCTACGGAGGTACGGGTAGATTTTTTCGGGATAGTGCGTGAAAAGGAGCGGTGATAGTCGCAGCGATCGCAATGGTGGGTGACTTGCTCTGAGCCAGACGATCTGTAGGTCGCCGCCTGGGTGGTGCGGCTGATGCGTTGTAGGGTAAATCGACCGCATCTGGGGCAGCGGCGATTGAGTATAAACAACGCCCCCAAGCCACCGATGGGTAAAATCCAAAAGAGATGCCCCCAGGCCGATTGAGGATTGCCTCGGTTGGTAATCACGCGGGTGGTCGAGTCTTGCTGTGGCGAGTTGGATTGATTGTTTTGGAGTTGTTGCCACTCTGGCTGAGGCACTGCCAGCAGCTGCGATGGAAACGTAACTTGCACCTCTAGCGCCTGTTGAGGGAGTATTTTGTCCTGGGCGATAAACTCAACCGTGCGTCCGTCGAGGGCCTCTGCTGTGGCGGTTGCGCCAAAGCTCGTGAAATGTGTCTGACCCGCGACCGCTTCAGGAAGATGTACGCGCACCTTGGCGGCCTCAATGGGGGCACTGCGATCGGGGAAAATGGCTTTCCAATAAACCTGCGTGTTTTGAGAATCGACTTGCAGCCCCCCGACGACTCGATATTTGAGGGTAAACGTGCGGTCTTCTGGGGCATTGAGGTCGTGCTGCCAGCTGATCCAAAGCTGATTGTTTTCACGACCGACTTTTTCACTCAGCTGGGTCTCTCCCTCAAACACTTCAATATCTTCGATAGCATCTACTTTGTCGAGGGGAATATAGCGATAACGTTGGTTGGTATGGGGTTCTGTAAAAACATATTTTTGGGTCTCAGTGACTAGCATGTCTCCATTGGGTTGAACGTCAAGATTGACATCGATAAAGTCCCAATGGAAGCAGTAATTTAAAATTCCAACATACAGACAATAGTGAGAGCGTTAAAAGCGGCTGTATTCAGATACTGCTAACCGTCAGAGGCTTTAATCAAGAGGTGTTTCTAATTGGTTTAGCCGGTTTCGAGTCATCGAGCATAAACTC
>JBCCRZ010000563.1:0-4574 GCA_039200855.1 Cyanobacteria bacterium P01_D01_bin.44
CAGCTGATTAAAAAGTGGCGAAAAGTGTCGCCTAAAGATCCGCTGACGCTGCTATATATTGCAAAGCTGCAAGAAGGCACGCTGAAGTTTGATGCGGCGGAGCAAACCTATCTCAAATTTCTAAAGCTGGTGAATAATCCCAAACTGATGGGTCAGGCGCGGGAGGGGCTGCGGCGCGTGCAGAAAGCTCGAGAGGCGAGTCGTGAACAGGCATTAGAAGAGTCAAAAGCGCTCTTGGGCAGTGACGAGCCGGGGATGCTTTTATTTGAGCCCCCAGCCGATCGCCAGCGCGCGGCTCAAAGCGTGGCTGAGATTTTAAAGATCGACCCCTACACAGCCCGACTCCAGTTGCCCAGCCGAGGTGGCATGCGTTTGCAGCGGATTGGCCCCATCGGCGAGCTGCAATATTTTGGGGAGGCTTTACAAAAAGTGGGGTTGCCCACCTATTGGGCCAAGGTGGATGCGGTTAAGCAAGTTCAAACGTTTCAAATTAAGCACTTTAAGGCCGTAACGCCTAAAGCCAACGTGGTTTGTCAGAGTAGCCAAGGCCAGCTGGGGACGATTCAGTTTGATTGGTCGGAGGTGACCCAGCGGATCAACGGTCAGCTGCCCATTTTTGAACAGGTCGCGGATATTGGTCCTTGGGGTAAGCCGATGCGCAAGGAGCAAACCCAGGACTATGCCCAGGTACTTGATTTGCATTTGCACGGTCGGAAAATTGTGTTGCGGCTGTGCGATCGCACCTACGAATTTCAAAAAAGCGTCACCCTGACGCCCGAGCGCCCCAGCGATCTGATCCAGCGCACCACGCGCATTCGCTGGAATGCCCTGCTGAAGCACATCCATGCGACGGTCACCGGCCCCCTGGACTCAGACTTCAAGCATTTTGGTCAGGGCGCTTTAGAGTTTATCGATCTGCTGCCTTACATCAACCCCCATCTAGACATTGATCGCCGCGCCCCGAGCAACTGGGATCCGGCTTTTCATCTGTACAGTGCGCTGCGGTTTCTAAAATCATCATCCCTTTGATGACGGTATGATACCCAGCTTTTTTAAGCTCAGGTTGATTTGCCTGAGCAGGTCAAAATCTGCTTGGGGCAAATCGCCACCGGGCTGTCCCCCTGTGATGACATCTTTATTACCCTCCCGCAAAAACTCAAACGCCTGCCCAAAATCATCGCCAGTTGATCGAATCGGCGCGTCTAAGTGGCAGGGAATAATCCGCTCAAAATTCCACTTGGAGATTTTGTCAGCCCAGGCGACCACCGCCTGGGGGCCGCGATTAAAGATCAGCGCCTGCAGCACTGGGGCCACCAACAGCCGACCGTTGCCCCTGAGGCGCTCAAACGACTGCTGCCAAAACGGCTCCCAATCAAAGGGAAAGAGACCAAAATAATTCTGCCTCGACTTATTCGGGGCTTTGATCGCTTCGCGCAGCACTTTGCCCCATTGGGGATCTCTCAGGGCGTGGGGGCGGAAGTAAAAAGCGAATAAAGCGATGCGTTGCCAGCCCTTGCGACGGGTCTCCACTGTATCGGCAAGTTGATCAAAGGTGCTGTCTCTAGCATGAAACAGCAGTGCGGTGCTATCAAGCTGCACGATGGCTGGCGGATCAGCCGGGAGCGAAACTACTGAATCAGTAACCAAGAGAGTTTGCGATCGCCTATGCAACATCGCCACCTCAGAAAACGGCCCTAAACCTAGCTCCAGCGGCTCCAAAATCTCATAATCAAACTCATCGGCAAAGGGCGCTTCTGCACTATTGGCTGGAAGTTTTTGCGTTCGCCCCATAGGGAAGCCTAGCCAGCTTAGGGGTAAGTTTAATGGGAAACTCCACTGCCCCGGTGCCACAAAAACCTGCGCGTTTGGAAACTTTCGAGCAAATGGGCCAACAAAAACCTTGTGCTCTAGCCCGGTGACTGTCGGTAAAACGATGTACTGCACTTTTCCGTGCGCGGTCTCTAGCTCCTTGACCAGGCGAATGCACTCTCGCGTAGGGGCAACCGGCGCATAGACTAGCAAACCCCCGGCGGCTAGTTTCACCACCGTCATGCGGATAGGGACTACTACATACAAAATGCCCTGGAGCTGATCAAAAGTCCAAACTGTATCAGAGACAATCTCTTTACGCAGCGTTCGGCGTTTGCCGTAAGGGTATAGCGGCAACAGTGGCCAAAACGGCCATGACCATTCACCCGAATGATCTGGCGTACGGCTTGGCTCATGACTTGAGTCCTGGGGCACACCCATCTCCTGGCAGTTAGCCTTAGTATTTTATAGGGCTTTGGACCACGAGCAGCAGCGTTTTGGCCAAAGTACCGCTGTCCAAAACTCGATGAAAAGATGCCACACTAAAAGACATAGCCGGATCAAGTCGTGCAGGCCACGACAAGGTTTCTCAATCGCGTCATCTAAACTGTTTCCTGAGTGGGACCTTTGAGGCGAGTTATTGTTAGGGTTCAACGACAAACTCAGAAGTGATAGGTTCCAAACGTCCCTGGTACACCAAAGCCTGATAAAGCATGGCAGCCACCTCTGCTCGGGTTGCCGGTTGATTGGGGGCCAGCTGACTAATCTCAGGATGGTTGACTACGATGCCAGCCTGGGTGGCTGCGGCCATCTTACCCTCTGCCCATTCTGGAATTTTGTCAGCATCTGAGTAGCGCTCAATGGCGGCTTTTACATCCCCGGCGGCTTGGGTGTTTAAACCCGTCACCAGAGCGGTAAGCACCTGAGCCCTGGGTACCTCATCTTCTGGGCGAAAGGTTTCATCGGGAAAGCCCACCATAAACCCGCCTGTGACTGCGTCTTCGATAGATTCCGAGGCCCAGTAGTCAGTGGCCACGTCGCTAAAATCAAGGGCTTCTGTTTCAGGGGTCAGGGCGAAGGACTGTGTCAGAAATCGGGCTAACTGGGCGCGGGTAACCGGATCATCGGGCTTAAAAGCACCTTCCTCAAGACCTTCGATTAACCCTCGGGCGCTCAGAGCATCAACATAGGGCTTAGCCCAATACCCGTCAGGGACATCTTGAAAGGTGAGCGCTTCGCGGACAGTCTCAAGCTCTGGCGCTTCAATTTCAGTAGGCTGTGCGGCTTGCTGGCGAGGTAAATTTTCATTGATTGGAGGGGCCACTACCGCCCCACCAGGCGCTTGGAGATTGGGAGAGCGGACTGCACTGTCACGTTGGGCTCTGCGAACTGACAAGTCAGCGCTGGCGCTATCACCTCCTGTGTGAAGGCTGTCTGCTGTGTCAGCTGTCGTGCCCCTTTGCGGGTCTAGCCCTCCCGGCAATACTTGGGCACGTTCATCTGCGTCATCCAGGTCAGCAGAGCCTAGCCCCAATCGGCTGTCAGCACCAGCCCTGGGTTCTCGGGTCGGGGCAATCCCCTCAAACAATGGGGCGTCTTGACTCAGAATATTGATGCCATCTCGTGTGAGCCCCCAAAATAAAACACTGCCCAGGGTCGTAAAAGCTACGAACAAAGCAATTAGCTCATCAGATGTGAGCAACCGACGACGTCGGGGTTCAGGGTTTCGATCGAGGGGACCTTGAGACACGACTAGCTCCTGATATCCTTATTAAAGTGAGTGTAGTGCAATTTATCTCTCTAACGATAAAACATTCCCTAGAGAATTTCAGGGTTTCCACTACATTTCGCAATCATTCCTGATTGATCTCATTTTTGAATCATCGCGCAATGCGTTATCGCTATCGATCGTTTGGATGGGTCCTGAAGAGTTGGGTAATAATTGGATTAGTCTTGGGGGTCGAGAGTTGTCGCCTAACCCCTCCTGAAGGTGTTTTGATTTCTGATGATGATGCCTCCTCAGATCAGGACACGCCAGACTCGCTTGTGTCAGAAACCCCTCCCGCTGATAAAATTGCACCTGATTCATCAGGGAGTCTAAATCACCTGCTGATTGAACCCCCGCCTGAAGCCCAACACAGTCTGCACCCCTTAGAAAAAGAGCAGATTTCCATTAATGGGTTTGGGGCTATCCGGGTGGGCATGTCTATTGAAGAAGCCAGTCAGGTGACGGGGGTAGAATTTTCGCCCACGCCGGGGCCGCAAAAGGTTTGCCAATATCACCAACCGACCGATGAGGCTATTAAGGGGTTGGGGTTGATGGTCATCGAGGGTAAGGTGATTCGCTTTGATATCTGGCCAGGGAGCCCGGTCAAAACCCTCAGTGGCATTGGCATTGGCTCAACCGAAGCCGAGATCCGGGCGAGCTATCCTGAACAGCTTGAGGAAGCACCCCACGATTACACCCTGGGTAAGTACTTGACCTTTACCTCCCCCGGTGACGTGCGCAATCTCTATCGGCTAGTGTTTGAAACCGATGAGACGGGGGTGGTGACCCAGTATCGTGCGGGTCAATTCCCTGCGGTCACCTGGTTGGAAGGCTGTTCCTAGCTGATTACCAACGGTGACGATAGACATAACTCTGGACATATCAAGTCAGGGGCTGCGATAGACTTTAAGCGTCTATAACCCTGATAAACCCTTTTGAGAAGATGCTCAGGCATCTACGCAACTGAGCAATCATCGTTTAAGGTCAAAAGCCCCCA
>JBCCRZ010000564.1:0-4568 GCA_039200855.1 Cyanobacteria bacterium P01_D01_bin.44
CCAGCAGTAGCACTCCATATCGATAAATTTCAGCAGGGTGGGGTCGGTGAGGTAGCGGTTTGCGATCGCGCTCACATTCACCGGCAAGCGCCGTGCCAACCCCAGACAAGCCAGCGGCTGCTGCAAAAACACTCGCGCCACATAGCGAGGCTCCTCTAATGACAACAGCTCAATCCGGTTGAGACAATTAAACACCCTCCAGCATTCGTTATAAAACCGGCGAATGCCCTTGGCCTCGTGGGGGAATCGCTGGATCAGCTCGGCTAAAAAACGCTCATACTCGCGATGAACTTTGAGATCTAGTCCGTCCGGCAAGTGATAGTGAATCTGCACCGGATCGGGAATCGTCTCCAAAGACATCCCCGCCGCTGCCAGGGCTCGGGTCAGCAGATTGGTCGTCCCCTGTTGACCAAACCCAAAAATCATCGATGCCCCCACATCAAAGCGATAGCCATCCCGCTCAAAGTAGCCAGCACTCCCCCCTGGGATTAGATACTTCTCTAGCAGCAAGACATCTAACCCCTTAATCGCCAGTTGAGAAGCCGTCACTAACCCCCCGATCCCCGCCCCAATCACGATCACATCAAAAATTGATTCATTACCCATTCCCCAGTCCCCCTTTACCTTCCCCATCCTCCCCTGCTCCCCTATCTCCCCCTGCTTTCTGACCCCCTACCCCCCACCCCCTACCCCTCTTTCTGCTATTCTCAAAGAACATTTCTGTTCAACGGGCATCTCCACTGAATAGCTAAACCAAACACGCTTCAAATTTGGGACTTACCCCTATGGAGACACTCAAACTTAAAGTTGGCGGCATGGCCTGTGGGGGCTGTGCAGATAACGTACAAACTAAGCTGGCGGCGCTGCCGGGGGTAACCCAGTGCAGCGTGAGCTATGACACGAAACAGGCAACTCTACAGTACAACCCAAGTCAGGTGAGCCTGGCTCAGATGCAAGCGGCGGTTAAATCCGATGATTTTAGCCTAGAGCCTCTACCGTAACTCTTCGTAAATCCATGGAAACCTTAACCTTGAAGGTGGGGGGCATGAAATGTGCTTCCTGCGTTTCGCTGGTTGAGCGGACGGTGACGGCGTTGCCGGGGGTGGCTGAGTGCGACGTAAACTTTGCCACTGAGCAGGTGACGGTACAGTGTGAATCGCGTCAGCTCAACTCAGAAACTTTGCAACAGTCCATTGAGGGGATTGGATTTCGGGCCTATCCCCTGGTCGATCGCTCAGACGAAACAGAAGATATTGAAGAACAGCTGCGCCAGCAGGCAGCTCGAGAGCTGCGGCGAAAGCTCTGGGTGGGGGGTATCGTCAGCACGGTGCTGGTGGTGATTCACACGCCCAAGATGTTGGGGTTGCACCTGATGTGGTTACCGATGTGGTTTCACAACCTATGGCTGCAGATGATTATGGCGGCCCCGGTGCAGTTTTGGTGCGGCCAGGATTTTTATGTCGGCGCTTGGAAAAATCTGCGGCATCGCAATGCCAATATGGATACCCTGGTAGCCTTGGGGACCACTGCGGCGTTCTTCTATTCGCTGGTGCCGACGATCTGGCCAGAGGTGTTGCAACGGCAGGGCCTTGCCCCCGATGTCTATTACGAGGCAGCGGCGGTGGTGATTACCCTGGTGCTACTGGGCAAGGCGCTAGAGCAGCGGGCCAAGCACAAAACCTCTGAGGCCATCCGTCAGCTGATGGGGATGCAGGCTAAAACGGCGCGGGTGTTGCGAGGGGGGCAACCGATTGAGATTCCGATTGCTGAGGTGCAGCTAGACGATCGGGTCATGGTCCGCCCTGGCGAGAAAGTCCCCCTGGATGGCGAAATTATAGAAGGTAGCTCCACCGTCGATGAATCGATGATCTCGGGGGAAAGCCTGCCGGTCCAAAAGCAGGTGGGCGACGAGGTGATTGGGGCTACCCTAAATAAAACCGGGCGGTTTATCTTTCGGGTGACGCGGGTGGGGGAGGCGACGGTTTTATCGCAGATCGTACAGCTGATCCAGGCGGCGCAGCTCTCCAAAGCGCCGATCCAGCGGGTGGTGGATCAGGTGACCCAGTGGTTTGTGCCAGTGGTGATTGCGATCGCAATCGCCACTTTCTGTGTTTGGTTCGCAGTGACCGGCAACCTCACCCTGGCTATCGTCACCCTGGTCAACGTGTTGATCATTGCCTGCCCGTGTTCCCTGGGGTTGGCCACCCCCACTGCGATCATGGTGGGGACCGGGCGCGGCGCAGAGTGCGGCATCTTAATCAAAGGGGCCGACAGCTTAGAGATGGCCTACAAGTTGCAAACCATCGTCCTAGACAAAACCGGCACCCTGACCGAGGGTAACCCCCGCGTTACTGACTACATCACTCTAGTGGGAGGGTCCCAGGGGCCTCAGTTTTCACTCAGGCCCGTGAAGGCAGTGTCCCAGGTGCTAGATTTGCCTCGATTGGGTGCGGCGGATTTGCTCTGGCTGATGGCGGCCCTGGAGTTTAATTCTGAACATCCGCTGGGGGAGGCAATCTTAAACTATGCCCAGGCCCAGGCCCCGGTATTTGTCAGTACAGCTCTGGCCAATAGTCAGCTCAGTGACTTTGAGGCGGTGGCGGGCAGCGGTGTGCAAGGAAAGGTGGCCAATCGTCGGGTTCAAATTGGGACCCACCGATGGATGGCCGAACTCAATATCTCGACCCAGGTGAGAACGCCCCAGGGGGAGCTGCTGTCTGACTTGCAGGCCCAGTGGGAGGCGGCGGGCAAAACCGTGGTTTGGCTGGCGGTGGATGGCACCGTTTGCGGCTTAGTGGGGATTATGGATACCCTCAAACCGTCGTCGACCAAGGCGGTGCAAACGTTGCGCCAAATGGGGCTCAAGGTGATCATGCTGACCGGCGATAACCGCCGCACGGCGGACGCCATTGCCCAGCAAGTCGGCATTCGAGAGGTGGTGGCCGAGGTTCGCCCCTCCCAAAAGACAGCGATGATTCAGCAGTTGCAATCAGCGGATTTAGACCCGCAGGCCGTTGCCATGGTCGGTGACGGCATCAACGATGCCCCGGCCCTGGCCCAGGCCGATGTGGGTATTGCCATTGGCACCGGCACCGACGTTGCGATTGCAGCCAGCGACCTGACCCTGATTTCAGGAGATTTGTGCGGGGTGGCTACCGCCATTCAGCTCAGTCGGGCCACCATTCGCAATATTCGTCAAAATCTGTTCTTTGCCTTTATCTATAATGTGGCTGGTATTCCGATTGCGGCTGGGGTGATGTTTCCCCTTTATGGCTGGCTTTTAAACCCGGTTGTTGCCGGGGCAGCCATGGCTTTTAGCTCTGTTTCGGTGGTCACCAATGCCCTCCGGTTACGCCAATTTCAGCCAACCCACCGGACTCGCCCAGCCCGCCCACGCTCATCCCGTCGGTTTCCGCTGATGTTGACATGGCTGGCGGTGAGTAGCGCCGTGATTTGGCTGCTGACCTACTGGCTGTACCCCGAGCATTTGGGGACGGTATTGGGCTACCTGTTTGCCTTAAGTGGGGGGGCGACTCTGCTCTCCCTGGGGCTGCGCCTGCAAATCTCTCCGACAACCCAAAAGTCACCCTGGGCAGTTTTTGCTCACTGTTATCAGTGGCTGGGTGGCGTAGCCTGTGCCTATGGGCTGCAGTACGCTCTCTGGCATTTGCTTTAAAGATTAAAAAGATCAACTTACAGGCCCACTTGGAACCCTGACAGCGTTGTTGATGTCAAGATTACTAGCAGCTGACAAAAGCTTCCAATCCAGGCAAAGTCTTAACTTCAAATAAGTGCTGATTTGCGTAAAGTTTAGATAAAGGGAGGGTCGTTTTGAGAAATAATCGCCTGTTGAGAACGGTTTTGGAGGGGCTTGGTTCACTGCTGTTTTAGCAGGAGTCTGCTATGCTCGTGGAAACTTAGGGGTGCATATCTCAAAAAGCGCGATCTGATCATTAAATTTTGAGCTTTTTGAGGGCTAAAAATAATAAGCTTCGAAAAAGGGTGTGGCTTCCTGATTCCCGGATGTTTCTCTGTAGGGTGAAATTGCGGCTATTATTCCAGCTTGTTCTACCAAGGCTGGGGTTCGTTATTTAAGCTCTAAAAGCTGAGCATATCAGTCTGCTAAATAGCTTGCATTGTGATGCTTTCCAACGCCCAGGCATGGGCCGGTTGGCAAGGATGACTACAGACGCCCCACCCTAAATGACTGATACAGTAGCCCATTAAATTTGCCGAGCCGGTATATGAAGACCCTGACCCTCAAAGTGAGCAGGTTAGACTCTGCTGATAAAGTCGCCCTGGCTGAGAAAACATTAGCTTCCCTGAAGGGTATCGCCGATTTTAAGGTCAAAGCTGCCGTCGAAGAGGTGGTGATCCGCCACGAGCCACAGGTTGAGCCCGACAGCTTTCAACAAGTCCTGGAAACCGCTGGTTTTTTTGTATACCCGATATACGACCAACCCAACGAGGTCTTTAATACGGGCGATCAGGTGCGGCGCAGAGATGCCCGTCAAATCCTTTATAAGCAGGTGTTTGGCATCGTTGTCTGCTGCCTGCTGGTGCTTGGG
>JBCCRZ010000565.1:0-4546 GCA_039200855.1 Cyanobacteria bacterium P01_D01_bin.44
AACGCAATAGGGCTATTCATAAACGCAATCTATGAGCTTATGCAAACATGTATTGGATTTAACAGATACACCTAATTTATTCCTGTTAACTTCCGATCAGATAGAAATAAGTGATCTCACTGAGTAGTCTGAAGATAGCTGTGTGGAGACTTTCAGAGGTGGAGTTCTTTGTCTGAGAGGCTTAAATGTCTAACTAGAAAGAGTGTGGCTTCTAAGAGAAACCGCTACTCTGAGGAGAGATGCTCTTTGAACGCTTTATTCTCTTATGCCCATGGAATCTTAGCCGATGGATGAGAGGAGTCTTGGCTAGGGCAGGCAGACAGTCAATTTAGCAGGTCAAAAGATTTCTAAAAGTACTGTCAGTTGAGGGGTTGATAATCGTTTTTGATGATGTCAATGGGTTTACCTTGCTGATAGATGGGACAGAAAAGTTAGCGCCAGAAAAGCTAGCACCAGAAAAGATATAAGCGTGTCGTTTAGGATATCTGAACCAATAATGCCCGAGACAATGCCCGAGACAAGGAATGATCTTCTAATCAAAAAAAGAATGCAGGCTCTCAAGTTGGGGGGTGTTCATCGCACCAAAGAGGGTGACTCGATGCCAACAACCGTACACATTGTGGGTCTTGGCAAAGTAGGGGCTGATTTTATTGCCCAAGCAATTGAGCAAGCCCCGGATGATTTTTTGGCCGATAGCCGCCAGCGATTCACAGCTTTAGCCCTAGACATTGGCGATCAAAATTTGCAGCAGGTTGAAACGGCTGCTAAAAAGCTGCCAGTTGACCAGGCCCAGGTCAGAACCCTGGCGTTAGAGGTTCCCAGCAAGAAAGACTTATTTGCTTCGCTACGACGATATCGAGAGTTCTTAAAGCTGGAGTTTCCTCGGTACTATTGGAACCCAAACTATGAACCCTGGTTGCCTGATAGTGTTGATCTCTCTGAGTCTAGCGAGGCGCTCCCCAGGGCCTTGACTAAGGCAATTTATGGGATGAGCTACTATGAAGCCCCCAATTTAGTCGAGAGCGAGCTGGAGATATTTGCGAAAAGCGTCACGGATGCCCAGTGCCAGTCAGTGGTTTGTATTGTCTTCGACCTGGGAGACAGTGTGGGCAACGGGATTGTGGTTGATCTGGCCAGACACCTCTCTAACGTCAAATTTGGTCGCAGAGCCCTGGTGCTGGGCATTGGCATTGTCCCCTGTGAGGGTGATTTGCAGCCGCAGTCAGCCACCTCGATTTTTCCGGTGTTGAATGAGCTGGATTGCATGCTGGACCAGGAGAAAAATGATGGGGTGGTTCAGGTTTGGGGAGATTTGTATCGAGACCCGTTTACAGCCGGGTTCTTGATGGTGCCTCAAAAACCCGTGTGGGAGAATACAAAGGATCTGGCGGCCACTCAAAAGCGGACCTACGCTGAACTGGCCTCATTTTTGATGCACAATCAGAGTATTGATCTGTATGAAAGCTTGAGGCTACTCAATTGGGTGGGGGCCTCTCCGACCCAGCACTCCGCCGCTCGTAGCCGGTATGGAAAGCGCTGGTGTCACATCTTTGGATTTATGGATCTCGATGGCGGGGTGCCTGAGCTAGAGAGTTTGCCCAGTCAACTGGGGTTAGTGGGCGAAAAGTACAGTCCCGACTACTTTGAAATCAGAACCTCTGCCAATAGTCAGACCCTCTCAGACGAGCGGCTAATGGATTTATCTGGCAAATTGGATCAAGTTTTCTCGCCCCTGGTTGAGCCTGGAATGATTCGCTCTGGTGCAGACGGCCAGGCCACCGTTCGGTTCATCTTGCCAGGCCCCAGCAAAAACGATCTCGAAATTTTCTTCCAGTCTCGAGAGGTTTACGACCAGCTT
Source organism: Cyanobacteria bacterium P01_D01_bin.44 (assembly GCA_039200855.1). Taxonomy (GTDB): domain Bacteria; phylum Cyanobacteriota; class Cyanobacteriia; order Phormidesmidales; family Phormidesmidaceae; genus SIO4C1. Next base: position 1,859 of record JBCCRZ010000565.1, read on the forward strand.
GACTGGGATCAAAAGCTCCTGGTGCATTCCTGGCTATTAGAGTTGGGCGTGTTGCTTTCAGAGCCGGCGATTCGATTTCAGGGCATGGCCGGTGAGTGCCTATGGGGCTGTGCTTGCTGGGTCGTGGTTCCCTACGATGCCATTAGGGGCGAAGAGTCGGCTGCTGGGTTGAAAGCGCAAATCGATCAGGTTGTGGCGGTATAGGGGAGCGTATTTCTATGGCACTCAGTTGGGCAGTGATTAAGGAAAAGTACGGCAACGGTGCTGAGGTCCCAACCGTAGCTGGCAACAAAATCCTTCAGGTGACGGGGGCTGATGATGACAATATCTATATCCAATCACCCCTTTGGAAGGCCAGTCTACAGCGTAAAAACCTTGAGAAAGGGGCGCTTTTAATCGAGGAAGGGCTGGTCTCAAAAGATCCAGGTTATTTTGTCGAGGACTACAAGATATATGTTGCCGATGAGCGGGCCACTTCTGTGGCGCACATTTTTAGGGATCTGGGACTAATTGACGAAGACACTGGTTTCCGACCGGGCGGATGTTAGGCGTGGCCGAATTTGTCTGACGCCCAAAGCTGAGAGTTTATTTGCACTGACAATTTTGCGTTTCAAAATTTTACGTTTCAAAAATTAGCAGGAGTCTAAGGTTATGTCATTAGGTTCGATGTATCACAGCGCCTCGGGTGCTCAGTCTCCCCATTGCTTGCATGTGGTGGGCATCGGTAAAGACGGGGCGCGGATGGTGGATGCCATGTTGCGAACCGGCGAAGTCGAAGATATTTTGGATGACCCTCGGGCCCGCTTCACCGCCATGATTGTGGATATTGGCGAGCAGGACATGATGCAGGCCAAGGACTATGCAGAAGGTCTGTACAAGCGTTTAGAAGAGCGCAATATTCCGACCGAGCGGTTCCAGTTTCAGCCCGTTTCATTAGATGTGCCCAGCCGGGAAGATTTGTTTGCTTCGCTCCGACGTTACCGGGAGTTCTTAAAGCTAGAGTACCCTCGCTACTATTGGAACCCCAACTACGAGCCCTGGCTGCCGGAGGATATCGAAATTCCCGAGGCGGGGGGGACCTTCCCCAGGGCGCTCTCTAAGGCCATCTATGGGATGAACTACTACGATGGCGAAAGGATCCTGGAACAGGAACTGGAGAAATTTGCCGACAGTGTGGATAAAACCCGTATCCCGTCGATGGTGCTGGTTTGTTTTGGCATGGGTGAGAGTACCGGCAGCGGCATGGTGGTGGATCTGGCTCGTCATCTGTCGAGTGTTAAACTCGGTCGCCGGATTCCGGTGATTGGGGTGGGTGTGCTGCCTTCGGAGGGTGAGCCTGAAATCAACCGGGGTAGCAGTCTCTTCCCCACCTTCAATGAAATTGATTGCATGCTGGATGACGACAAGAATGCAGGTGTAGTCCAGGTCTGGGGCGATCTGTATCGTAATCCGTTCACGGGGGGCTTCCTGGCCGTGTCTTCGGAGCATTCCTGGCAGCGGCTGAGTCGATATACTGCGACGGGTGTGCCAGAGGTGCGCGATCGCATTCGCCTACAGGTCACCCAAAAGTTTGTCGCAGACTCCTTTATGCGCCTCGTCCAGCACGACTATGGGCGCACCCTGTTCAAGGCGCTGCGCCCCTCGGGACAGACCTCTGCACCCCACGAGTGTATTAGCACTAAATCTCGCAGTTGGACGTTGTTTAACATTGCTAAGCTCAGCCACCCTGCCGTACAGGTCTTGCCGGGTGAGCCCCTGAGTAAGTGGCGTCAGGTCTTGAGCCAGTGGATGGATCACATCTTTGACTATGACGGTATTAAAGATGGCTTTGAGACGGACTATGCCGAGTGCTATATCCATGCCCCCCGCGATATGTGGAACGAGGGTCTGGATGAGAAATTTAAGAAGACGATGATGGCCTACCTGGGCAACGATCTTGAGGATTCGACGCTGATTTACTCCCACGACGAGTTCTTTGATCGGTTGACGGCCTACATCGACATCATTATGCCGGGCCTGGCCAAGACTGACTTTTTGACTTACTTCGACAGTCGTGAAAAATACGACCAAATGAGTTGGGATGAAAAGCTCCTCGATCACTCCTGGCTGTTGGATTTAGGCGTGATGATGTCTGAACCAGCGATTCGGTTTGAGGGGATGGCGGGAGAATGTCTCTGGGGCTGTGCCTGCTGGGTGGTGGTGCCCTATGATCAAATCCGAGGCGAGGCTAATTTGCCTGAAACTCGCAAGTTCATCTTGCAAGAGGGGATTGCTGCGATGACCAAGACTGTGGTGGCCACGCCTTAGAGCGTTCTAGGGGCATGTAAGAAATAACAGTTGTAGTAGGGGTGTAAGATCTTACACCCCTACCCACCCAGGAGGATAATCAGTGCAAGTACAAAGTAAGTCTGACGAACGCATTCCGGTCACTGTGGTCACCGGGTTTTTGGGCTCTGGCAAAACAACTTTGATCAACAACATTTTGCAAGGTCAAAACAGCCAGAAGGTTGCCGTCATCGTCAATGAGTTTGGTGAAATTGGTATTGATGGACAACTGGTCATCGAAGACGAAGATGAACAGCTAGTAGAGTTTAACAACGGCTGTCTTTGCTGCACGGTCAGGGATGATTTAGTTCAAACCCTGACCAAGCTGACTGAGCGGGCTGAGCTAGATTCTATCCTGATAGA
>JBCCRZ010000566.1:0-4540 GCA_039200855.1 Cyanobacteria bacterium P01_D01_bin.44
AGCCTCGGTGCCGCTGGAGCAGGCCCTGGCCAATGGTAAACCGACCCTGATAGAGTTTTACGCCAACTGGTGTACGAGCTGTCAGGCCATGGCCCCTGACCTGCAGCAGCTTAAATCTGATTACAAGGACCGGGTCAACTTCGCCATGCTGAATGTAGATAACAGTAAGTGGTTGCCTGAGATGCTGCACTATAGAGTCGATGGGATTCCCCACTTTGTTTTTATTAACGACGCAGGTGAGGACGTCGGGGCCGCTATTGGTGAGATGCCTCGGGCTATTTTAGCCACCAATTTAGATGCCCTAGCTCACAATCAACCTCTACCCCATATGCAACCCATGGGGCAAAGATCTGCCGTCGAGCCCACCTTAGCTCCCAATGGTGCGGCAGATTCACCCCGTAGCCATGGAGCCCAGGCCGTTACACCAAAGTAGTCTGGCCAAAATGCGAACAGACGAGCGGCTAAGGCAATAATCCTGGGGATGCGGTCAGCAAGGGATAGAGGTTCTGCTGGAGGAGACTATTGAGTTGGCTGGCGGGCACGGGCTTGCTAAATAGGAATCCCTGACAATTCTGGCACATTTGCTGCTGTAGATAAGCAAGTTGCTCTAGGGTTTCAACCCCCTCTGCAACGCAAGACATGCCGAGACTCTTGGCAATTTGGATCGTGCCATGAACAATGCCGTCGTTGCGAGGATCGTGCCCCAGACGCTGAATGAAGGATCGATCAATTTTGAGGGTATCGAAGGGCAAATTGACTAAGTATGAAAGTGAAGAAAATCCGGTACCAAAGTCATCAATGGCGATTCGGACGCCTTCATTTTTCAAGGCCTTCATCAGTTGACTGGTATTTTCTTCTGCTTGCAAAAAAACACTTTCTGTAATTTCCAACTCCAGAACACTGCCGGGAAGTTGATGTTTGTTTAAGGCCATTTTGATCCGGCTCAAAAGAGATGTTTGGGTCGCAAATTCCTGCGCTGAGAAATTAACTGCCACATACAGATGAGGATAGTGCTGCCGTAGCTGCTTGATCGTGCACAAACTCTGATCTAAGACCCAATTAGACAGCGCTTCTATCAAACCACTGTCTTCTGCAACGGGGATAAATTGATCCGGTCTAAGTGGACCCAATGGCGAATTTTCCCAGCGGACTAGCGCTTCTAAACCATCAATTTTGCCTGAGACTAAATTAATTTGGGGATGAAAGACTAAGGATAGCTGATCATTTGCGATCGCACCTCGCAGGGCATGCTCGATCGCGATTCGCTGCTTTAGCTTGGTAGACAACTCAGTGTCATAAAACTGATAGTTGTTCCGCCCTTGTGCTTTGGCATGGTACATCGCGATATCGGCGTTTTTCATCAGGGTACCTGGGGTTGTCCCATTGCCAGGAAAAAGGCTAATGCCGATGCTACCGCCTAAAAAAATGCTGTGCCCATCTACCCTCAAAGGGGTCTCTAGCATCTTAAGCAGGTTCTGAGCCGTTTGGGCCACGATTTGTAGCTGGGTGACCTGGGGCAGCAACACCACAAACTCATCTCCCCCCAAACGTGCCACCGTATTAGAGGCAGACAACACCTGTTGGAGTTGACTAGCCACCACACATAGCAACTTATCGCCTACGGTGTGACCCAGGGTGTCATTGACACTTTTGAACCGATCTAAATCAATAAAGAGCACCGCCAGCTGTTGATCATTCGCCTGAGCAACTGCTAGGGCATTTTCGAGCTGTTGGGAAAACAGAGCGCGGTTGGGTAAATTGGTCAGGGTATCGTAGTGGGCTCGATACGCGAGTTCCTGAAGGGCAACTGCAGCTTCATCTTGCATGGCAATGCGTTCCAGGGTTGCCCCCATAAGGCCACCCAGGGTGGTGAGTAAATCGAGTTGTTCTTGCCCATCAAGATCGGTGCGAGAAGATGCCGCATTTAAGACCCCGATGATCTGATTTGAAACCCGCACCGGGACACTCCAACCCACCTTGAGGCCAAAGTTAGCCAAAATAGCGTGTTCACTATATCGCTGATCGGTTAAATCTGAAAAGAAGACAGGTTGCCCGGTTTTACAAACCTCATTTAACCCTGAGTTAGCCGCTGGAATCACGATATCGGTGGGCAGGTAGCTATTACCGGTAAAGCGAAAGACCTCAAATCCTTGATGATCGCTCGTGGGCACTGCATAGCTCACCCGATCGACGTTTACGACCTGGGAAATGGCCCGGGCAATCACGTCGAAGACGCCGGCTTTGGTAATTTCGGCAGACAGTTGGCGACCAATTTCGTTGAGGATGCCCAACTGGTTAGCATAGGACCGGTAACGCTTGATGGCGACTTGGGTCTGCTGATGCAACCAGTGCCGTTCCAGGTTCATGGCCAGAAGGGTGGCAATTTGTTCGATCAGCTCAATGGTGTCAGGCTGATCGAGTGCTTTTGTTTTGCTTGCCACATTCAAAGAGCCAATCGCCTGTCCTGAAATCATTAAGGGGGCATGTACCACTATCACCATGCCTTGCCTTGCTAGTTCAACCAGGTCGAAATAGACACTCTTGGTGTGTGCTTCGAAGACATGGGAGCACTGGGTTGTAATCACAGCTTGCAGACTGACCTGGTCAAATGGCAACCGCTGCCCCTGTTCTAAAACCTGTTTTTCGCCATTCACTGCAAAGACTTCAAAGGCGCTGCCATCCGAGACCAATCGAGTCACACTAGCCCGATCAGCTGGAATAAACTTTGGCAAATAATTAGCTACCGCATTACACAGCTCTAGCTCAGACTGGGCATTTGCGATCGCAAGAATAAATTTGCCCCAGACTTTTGCACTAGAAGCATTCCTTCTTATAAGGGTGGATTCTGGCAATCGCAATGGTAACCCTCAAAAAACGATGGGAGAGGCCGACTTGTAAGCTTAGAATACCCAACTAAAGCGAGCAAAGCAGAGATAATGTCAAATAATCAGCCAGTTTAACGAAATTACTAAGTGAAATAACGGATGACCTGTGAATTTAAGATGCCCAAATTGAGGCCCGGTATCCAATATCGCCCTGCCTCATTCGGCGATTCGAGGGTGTATTACTGACTCAGTCTAACTGGCTTGCTGAGTGGGCCGTAGCAAAATATCGTGCACTTGCACGTAGTCTGGCTGTGAGAGGACGTATGCGATCGCATTGGCAATATCTTCAGGTTGTAGCACCGGAAACTGACTGTAGACCGCTGCGGCTTTCTCAGCACTTTGGTGGTACTTCTCGGCAAACTCCGTTTCGACAAACCCTGGGCTAATGGACGATACGCGAATGCCGCTGCTGGCAGCCCGCAGCTCCTGACGCAGCCCCTCCGTCAGTGCCCGCACCGCAAACTTAGAGGCCGAGTACATGCCGCTGCCGGGTACCCGGTGCCCAGACATAGAGCTGATGTGGACCACATGCCCCCGATCGCCATTCGCCCTCATGAGTTTGATGGCTTCGCGGGTGCAAATGCTGAGGGCGAGCACATTGACCTCTAAGGTTTCACGCCAGGCTGCGGTGGTTCCAGTGGTGAGATTTTCTTGATGGCCCAGCCCTGCATTATTGATCAGCACATCCAAGCGCCCCCAGCGATTTTGAATGGCCTCGAAGAAATCAAGAATTTGCTCTTCTTGCCGTAAATCGACAACATGAGTCAGCACGTCAGCGCCCTGGCCTGTAAGCTTGTCGCGAATTTCGAGGAGGCGCGCCTGGCGACGGGCACAAATGGCGAGATCGTACCCCTCGACGGCTAGACGCAGAGCAATGGCACGACCAATACCGCTAGACGCTCCGGTAATCATGGCAACAGGGCGAAGGGGGCTATTCATAAGGTTTGCTGAAGAGGAGAACTCACTACGATCCTTTCTGATTGTGAGAGCGAAAGCGTCCCTCAGTAAAGCTCCGTTGTTTGAGGTGTTTGGTTTTTCGCCCGGTTACTCGCTTGCGCCACATCCTAAAACTTGAGGCTTTCATTTCACGACGCATAAGCTTAATGACCTGCTTTTCTTTAAGGCCGTATTGCAATTCGATCGCCTCAAAGGGCGTTCGATCTTCCCAGGCCATCTCAATGACACGATCGATGATTTCAGAATTTAGCTCAGGCAGTTGCATGAAATGTACCCTAGAATAGAAAATTATGAGAAGATTGTGACAACCCTTTAAGTATTATTTTTGGATAGGAGGCTTTCGATGCACTTTGACTTCCGCGTGGTGGCTGTACTGGCACCGATTGCTATTGCCGCTGGCTGGGCTGGCTTTAATATTTTCAGGGCAGCTCTGGGTCAAATCCAGGGCATGTTGGAGGAGAGATAACCTCAAATCTTGTTAAGGATTGTAACTAAAATCTCAAAAAGCCGCTTCTACTGGAGGGGGCTTTCTTATTTTGGGCTTGTGATTTATAGCCCAAGGGGCATGACTACTGGCTACATCTGAGCGAGCCACAGACGCAGCGCTGACCTTGGTTGAATATTGCCCCTCTTGATTCAGCGTTACTGGATGCCTGATCAAGTCTTCGTCTCGATGGTCAGCACCTGGGGCGGTGTCG
>JBCCRZ010000567.1:0-4509 GCA_039200855.1 Cyanobacteria bacterium P01_D01_bin.44
ACCCCTGCCAGCACAATCATGCCATCGAGGGGATTGCCCCCGGACGCCTGCGAGAGCTGATATACCACTAGCTCATAACTGCCAACAGAGAACCCTAGCAGAGCTAACCACCGCAACTGGGGAAGCTGAATTTGGCGACTAATGGCAAGTAAAAGGAGGGCTGCCCCGATGACGAGTCCGCCGGTCCACGCCGTCCAGGTCGTACTGCGAAGACAAAGGGCAAGTACGATATAGGCCAGTGTGAGATGACCCAGCGGGCGTTGCCGAGAGGCGTAAGCCTGGGGCAAACAAGTCGCCATGACAACGGCGATCGCTCCTAATCCTAAGGTCGGGAGGGCTAACGCCAGAGGGGTTGGAGTCTGCCAAGTCAAGGTCTGAGCGACGAGCACCTCGACGCCCCAGCCAGCCAGATAGATGCCGACGGGCTCTGCGGCCCCCCAGTAGCGCCACGCCAAAACCGCCAGCAGGGCCACTTGGACCACACTATAGGCGATCGCGGGCGGGGCCAGTCCCTGATAGAGAAGCCCTAGGACGAAGGACATAAATAGGAGCAGGCTTACCGTTAGCAGGTGACCCCAAATATCCATCGCCTCTCGATACAGCGTCATAAGATTATTTGAGGGGGCGGCGATTGCCGACAAGCAGCGCCAGAGTAGCCACACGCCCCCGGCCAGCCCCGCAGTGACCACACACCAGTCACCAGCGGTGCGGGGATATGTCGGTACCCCATCGATCAGCATAAAGACCATAAAGCCCAACCCCAGCCCCACCGCGATAAATGGCAGCCCCCGCCAGCGCACATAGCGACTGTTGACCAAGGTAAGCGTCGTGGCAGTGCCCAAGCCCACTAGCCGCGACCCAGGGAGACCCACCGTCATCAGTAAAGCCACAGCCGTGGCAACTAGACTCGCTTGATACCGCCCAATCAGACATAGGGTTAGGGGAATTGCCAGGCCGATCGCCCCCAGCGGCGACTGAAAATCGCTCTCCGACAGGTAGCTGAATAACGTCACGAAAGCACTGCCGGATAGCCCGACCCCGTAGACGTAGCTGCTTTCTCCCCAGAGACCGGGCAGGGCTTGACTGAGCAGCAGCCGCAACACGGCCAAGCCAGTCATCGCGATCGCCCAGCCCCCTATCGACAAATCAGACCACACATAATAAATTGCTGTCGCGATCGCCGCTAAGCCTACTCCCTGACTGACCGAGATGCGCCACAGCGAGGGTGGTGAGCGGCGTAAGGTACCCACGACCGCCGTGACTGTCGCCGCCCCCAAGTTAACCACCAACACCGCCGGACTAAACGCGCTCAGGATAGCTAAAAGCGTGCCCGTGCCGATCGCGATCGCTTCCCCCATCTGGGCCAGCGGCACCTGCCGTCGCTGCCAATACTGATCGGCAATTATCGCCATGCCAATGACAAAGGGAAAGAGCGCTGCCCCCAATAGCGCGATCACGCTGCTGTCGTTAGCCCTGGCCCAAGCCATGAGGGAAGTCATAATGCTCTGACGCAGGGTTAAAGGCAAGAGCTCCCAACTGACAAACGCAAGCTGAACCGCGATCGCATAGGCCATCAGTAGATCTTGCCGCCGTCTGAAGCGCTGCAGAGCAGCAATCCGCAGGGCGAGACCAAAGACACTCACGCCGCCCGCCTGCCAGAGAGGGTAATCAATGGCTAGCAGCCAGCCCCACCACAACAAAGCGCGTCCGAATCCCGCCGTGATCTTGGCCGTTCTGAGAGAAGCGCTGGCTTGATCGCTACAAGCGACAGATTCATCAGCATTAGAAGCTGCGGACGCCTCGGCGGCAATTAAACGTTGCTGGCTAAGCCAAACCCAAACGGCTCCGTAAAGGCCACAAGCCAAGCCGAGCTGCCCCCACTGACTACTCGGCAGCAACATCAGTCCCCGCAAGCACAACAGTCCGAGGGCAAATAAAATACCCACGTCAGACCAGCGACTGCCAAATATCAGACCAGCGTTCCGAGAGTGCGTTGCTGGAGAAACTGGACCAGCAACCGACGAAGTGGTTCGAGAACGGGGACGGTTGGCTGCCGTGGAGGCCAACCGGGAGGGCGCACCGCTGTCACAATGGGAAATCACGGCCACAGCTGCGCTAAACAAAACGCCGCCATAAATTGCCAACAGCGGCATGAGGGCCGTCCCCCAGCCCAGATGCAGATAGGCCAAACTAATCGCGTTGACTCGCTCAACCCAAGGATGTCGCTCTCGCATCACCTGCAAGACGACAAGTGTCAACCCGATCGCGGCGATCGTAATCACTACGATGCCGGCGCTGCTGGCCGCAACTCGCAAGGCATCCATCGCCCAAAAATTGAGCGGCACCAACAACAGGGTCATGACCTGTAGCGTTCTTGAAGTGAGCTGCAACTGGGCATTGCGACGACTGAAGACCCCAATCCCCCAAAAAACCAGGGTGTACGACAGCAGGACCAGATATTGGCCCACCGGACTAAACTGAGCCCACTGAGTCGCGGCCAAAACTGCTGACGACAGCACTACTAAAAAGACGCCCAGCCCTAATAGCCAAATCACGCTCAGCTCATTCATCAATCGATTGAGCCACTGACTGACCGGGGAGACCAGTGCAGGAGTTGAATTCGTGGCATCCTTCGCTACTGTCGGCGATCGCCGTGAGGCCGCTTGTTTCGCTAGACGGGTGAGGCGGCGCGGGTCATCAAGGTCTTCAAACACAGAGCTGAAGGTACGGGGCCTGATTTCAGCGGCGATCGTCGGCTCTGGCTTTACAGGATCTGAGGCATTGCTGTCAGAGGTTGCCGGCGGCACGGATGGGGGCACGCGATCGAGCAGCAGGACACAGGTCAACTGTTCCTGCGCTAAGGCCCGCACTTGAGCATCTGAGATCAAGCCAAGCTGCAACCACTGCTCTAGCCCCTCCAAAAGTTTGGGCTGGTGGGCCGATAACGCCAGGTCGAGCCGAATCATCGATGCTGGATTGTCTGTCATAGCCTTGCCCCAGCCTGGATTGAACAGCCAATTTTCCTAATTTCAGCACTCATTTAAAGTCTTTTAACCCTACAAAAATGGAACACATGTCTTCAAACCGGGGTCTGAGTCAAATAATCAATCGGCTCACCCTAATCTCCATATCCATCACTATCCAGACTCAAAGAACAGCGACCGCCCATCGACGGCGTTTTGATCAGAAATCCTCTACCCGTTCCGGCTTTCTGGGATGAATCAACACCGGGTTAAATGATTCCGCATGACTATATGCGGAGATATTTCATGAGAAATAAGCCTTTGAGGGCAGTGCCCGCTGCTGCCAGCAAGAACAGTGTCGGCAGCAGTATGCCGCCATTGGCAAGAAAAAAGATGAGAAAAAGGATGCCAAAAGAGCTCAGTCCCCAAGACATCCAGCTAGCCAAAAACCAGGTGCGGTGTAGTCGATAGTTGTGCCGATTTTCAGAACGCAGATGGCGAATCAACCAGAACTGCATGAAGCCTAAAATCAGCCCTCCGGAAATCAGTAACACTGGCACACTGAGACCGATGGCCATACCCCCTTGCCCACGAGTATCGACGCCCCATACCTCTAACACAAACAGATCGTGGGCCAGCATCAGGGCAAATCCTGTGGTGGCGGTGGTCAAACACCATTTCAGAGCGAATGAAAGCCCTTGAACTCGCCAGAGTAGGAGACTTTGCAACCCGCTGACCAGCACCCAATACGTCCCATAAATCAACAGTGAGGGCGTCAAATCTGGATAGGCTGGGTGCCAGTGGATCTGCCTTATTCGCAGAAAGCTCGTAATCAGGATTAGGCAACCAGGACTAATTAAACTCCAAGAAAGGAGAAATTGCTTCATGGTCAGAGGGGGATGAGTGGGTCTGAGTCAGATGCCTGCCTTTGGATGAATTTGAGCAGGTCGGTCAGGAACTGATGGCCCCATCATGGCGAAACCATCCCAGTATTGAAAATGAGCACCTAGAGCTATCTAGCAGAGCTAGGTAGAGTATCGAAGTTAGTAGAAGTACGCCGAAGAGGTACGAAGTTTTGAGGGGGAGCTGATGCCGAAGATAGCCCCTCCAAGTCTGTCTGTGAGACGAGGACGTGTCACCTTGCCAGCTGTCTGCTCCCTGTCACAAACGGCCCGGTAAGGTAGGGATAAAATCTGGCGTTGCTGATTTTTGGGACGAATCAACGCTGGGTTCAATGATTCCGCGTAACTATATGCGGAGATATTGCATGAGAAATAAACCCTTGAGGGCAGTGCCGATTGTGGCCAGCAAAAGCAGTGCTAGCAGCGTGCCATTGCCAAAAAAGATGCATAAAAAACTCAGTCCCCAAGACACCCAACTGGCTAAAAACCAGGTGCGGTGTAGTCGATAGTTGTGTCGATTTTGAGGATGCAGATGGCGAATCAACCAGAATTGCATGAAGCCTAAAACTAGCCCCCCGGAGATGGCCAACGCTGGCAAGCTGAGAATCAGAATTAGAATTCCTTGACCACTGGTATCTGTTTCT
>JBCCRZ010000568.1:0-4498 GCA_039200855.1 Cyanobacteria bacterium P01_D01_bin.44
GTTTGAAGAGTGAGTTTTTTGCGATCGCAATAAGACTCAAAGGCGCTGACAATATCGCCCACAAAGCTAGTCATGTTGCAGGGCCTAAAGGTGGCCTGCATACGCCCCGCGTCCAGGCGTTGCAGGTCCAGCAGCTGGTTGACCAGACGCAACAGTCGCCGCGAGTTGCGCAGGGCGATTACTGACTGATCGTAGTCCAGACCTTGATTCTGAGAAACCGCCGACTCAAGCGGGCCAATGGTGAGGGTGAGCGGAGTCCGAAACTCGTGGGAAATGTTTTGAAAGAAGGCGTTTTTTTGCTGGTCAATTGCTAGCAGCTGCTCGGCCTGTTTGCGGGTGGTTTGGTAAAGCCGGGCCTGTTGAACTGCGATCGCAGCCTGGTTGGCAACCGCCTGGGCCATATTAATTTCTTCGACCTGCCAATGGCGAGACTGATGGGTTTGGCGCAGGGTAATGCTACCAATAATTTTGCCCTCGGCCATCAAGGGGACAACCAATAGGGCCTTGGCCGGCAGCCGTAGCGGCAGGTCGTGGGAGGTCATGGTCGGCTGATGGGCAAGATCGTCAATGACGACAGGCGCTCGGGTGAGCAAAAGGGTTTGTAAAATCGGGTTCTCAGCAATGGGGACCTTTGATTGGGGCAGGGCCGTGCTTACTTTGGAGGGTGGGGCAGACTCGGGCAGAGCATCCTTGAGGTTGCCATCGTAGAGCCCGACACATTGCACATATTGATCTGCTTCAGTCCATAGCGATAGGGCACACCCATCGGCTTTTAAGGCCTGACCCAGCTTGTGGGTAATAGCGGCAAAGATTTTCTTGGGGTCAAGGCTGACATGGATTGCCTGGGTAATTGTGTTGATCAGCACTTCACGCTGGGCCAGGGCCTGGACTCGCTCATAGGTCCAGGTCTGAGAAAGCGCCAGGGCGGCTTGGTTGGCAAGGGTTGAGAGTAGCTTGAGTTCGCTGTCATCCCACTGTCGGGGCTGATGGCACTGGTGGAGGGCCAGGACTGCCATCAGATCTTGCTTACAGACCAAGGGCACAATCACACTGGCGCGAATGCCGAGGCTGGCGCTGGCTGCTTGCTGGGCAGGGCTGAGCAAAACCGTTTGCTCGGCCTTATCCAAATCCTCAATCACGTGGATCGCTCGGGTTTGGGTGACAGTTTGGGCCAGGGTGGTGGCCAGGGTTTGAGCGTCGCCGCTATCAGTAGCGACGTAGGTAAAATAAGTATCGGTCAGCTCTGCCGAATAAATTGGCTGGATAATGCAATAATCGACCTCTAAAGTTTGTCCCAGGGTTTCGACAATCGTTTGGAGCATCTCGCGCGACGTCTGGGCACTGCGAATGGTATTCGTCACGCCATTCAGCAGGGTTTCATGGCGTAAGACCCTGGCTAGTTCGCGAGTTCGGGTTGCTAAGACATTGTGAGTATCCAGTGCCTGCTGCACCACCGCCGTGAGTTCGGTCTCTTCCCAGGGCTTGGTGACATATTTAAAGACTTTGCCGTCGTTAATCGCATCGACCAGATCTTCGACATCGGTGTAGCCCGTCAGCATGATCCGGATCGTATTGGGATAGCGATCGGCTGCAATCCGCAGCAGATCGGTGCCGCTCATGCCGGGCATGCGCTGATCAGAAATGATCACCGTCAGGTCTGGATGGTTATCCAGGACGTCTAAAGCCTCATGGCCACTTTCGGCCCGCAAGACCTTGAACGCTCTATAAAATGTGCGGTAAAGCAAGTCCAAGTTATCTGGCTCATCATCAACCACCAGAATCTTAGGTTTGGATTTACTGTTACCTCGATTAGCTGCTTGAGTTACCATGCATCGTACTCTTATCTAGCCACGCGTCTTTGAAAGGATGAATACACCTGAGTTGATTCCGTTGATAGGTTTGTAAAGATATCGATTGGCCGAGATACCTTCTGGAGATGCTGAATGGGCTAAGATCATGCCGAGATAGGCATCACTTAGATCAGCTGTGCCCTGCAAAATGACTAGGGCCAACGACTAAATGCTTTATCAAGAATGCCCATCTAGCTTTGCTTGTGCACCATGTCTGTGGTTAATTGCGATAACCTATTTATGCAGCCGCCACCGCCAATGGCCCATCACATTCGGGTCGCTAATTTGGCTGATGTCCCGCAGTTAACGACGGTTTTGATGGCTAGCTTTTATCCGCCTAATCGTCTAAATCAATGGTTTTATTCACTGATGCGCATTGGGATTCATGAGGATCTCAAATTGCGGCTGGGTAACCGGAGTTCTCGATATTGTTGCTTGGCCGTAGTGTCGCCGATCGCTGCACAATCTTCCCACGATCTGATTGGTACCGTTGAGATTTCACTGCGCTCGATCTCGGTTTGGCAGCCGTTTCAACCGCGGCGACCCTACCTGGCCAATTTAGCGGTGCATCCTGACCATCGGCGGCAGGGCATTGGTCGAGACCTGCTGCTGACGGGGGAAAATATCGTGCGCAATTGGGGATTTCAAAGCCTGTCTCTACATGTTGCCGCTGATAATCAGGCGGCCTATCGGCTGTATACAGACTTGGGGTATCAGCCAGAGCGACCGGCTTCAAAACGGGTTTTACTCACGAAGCCCTTGTAGCCATTTGCCAGCATTTCAGGTAATTTCACGGAAAAAAGTCCTGATCGAACATTACGCTATGTGTAGTGTGTATGAGGATAACTTGATGACTCTAAAGACTGGATAAAATACCTGGGATTTATACGGTTAGCGGTGACATATTGAGATGAAATTGAGAGAGCCTTGCGTTTTAACCTTGGCCATATTTAGCCCTGTAGTTTGACCTTTGGGTTCAAAGCTTACATAGCTGGATGTGGTTAGCAGTGCTTTGTCAGGGAGATGCTCTAAGATAATGGATGCAAAATCTCAATCACAACCGTTGAGTCATTTCTTGCCTAACTCAGGTAGAAACTGGCACTGCCACTCTGCGATTAATCGCTCAAATTCTTATGAGTCAACTACCGGCAAACTCAACCCATCTGGTGGCTGGTGGGCCGAAAGGTTCAATAGCAACGGCAGTTGTATCTCTGGCCTCCCTGTGAATCCAGCATTAGCGGTCGATACTTTGTTAGAAAAGCTTCGTAGCGGCAAACTATGGGTTGTCAATAGCCGACGCCGCAACGGCATTATTATTTATCGAGAATTTCACGCTGAGTTTGCGGGGCCAGGCTCTGCGGTTGGGGGGGAGTTTGATATCGACTGCCAGAAAATTATCCCGCTCGGAAATTTATCTTTGATTGAGCCTGAGTCCCCCGAAGATCAGCAAAAAGCCCTCAAGATCAGGCTGCAATGGATTCGCCTTACCCAAAATTTTACCGACCAGCCTCGTTCCGTCGATCGCTCCCAGATGATCCTCGAGCAGTTTAAGACCTACTTTGACCAAGCCACAGTTGACCAAGTTTCTGACGAGGCCTTTGCCTCATTGGTGGGGGTGTTGCCGCAGACGATTCGTAAGATTCGGTAGGTTCGATCAGTTCGCCCTCTACCGACGCACCACTGGTGCTGCCAAAACCTCTGACACAACCTTTTTCAGGTTTTCCCAAGTGCGTCGATTTTCGTCGGGGTTGCCGATGGTCAGACGCAGTCCACCGCCAGTATGGCGGATTAAGGTGCCGTGTGATCGCAACCGTTGAAACAAATCAGCCAGCCCCGCTGCCTGATCAGGATATGCCAGCTGCTGCAGCCCTGACTCACTGAGACGACCGTAGAGAAAGTTGGCCTGGCTGGGCCAGACCTGGAATCGATCATCGTGGGTAAGCTGCTGAGCTAGTCGATCGCGTTCTTTCAGTATTTCGGCCACGGTGGCGAGGAGCTGAGCCCGGTGGGTCAAGGCGGCCAGGGCAGCGGCTTGGGAAAAGCTGGGCAGATTGTACGGCAGGCGCACTTTTTCTAGGGCAGTGATTAGGGGGGGCTGGGCGACCGCGTAGCCTATCCGATGGGCGGCCAGCCGAAAGGCTTTAGAAAAGGTTCTCAGGACCACCCAGTTGGGTCGGGCCAGGGCATCGACGACGGTAGTCTGCTGGCTAAATTCAAAGTAGGCTTCATCTACCACTACCAGGACGTCTTCACTGAGGGAGCGCAGCCAATTTAGCTCGGCATCGGTCAGCGCATTCCCGGTTGGGGAGTTGGGATGCACCATAAAGATAACCCGGATTGGCGGGCTTTGCGGTGTTTCTATCGCCTGCTGGGCAGCTGCCAGGTCCACCTCAAAGGTGGCTGCGTTGCGCTCAATACCCACGACCGGAATGCCGAGGGTCTTTGCTAAGATGCCATACATCGAAAAGGTAGGAGCCGCGATTAAGATTGCGCCGTTGCCCCCCAGACAAGTGGCAATCAGAAGCGAGCGAATGAGCTCGTCTGAGCCATTACCCACGGAGATATGGGTGGGCTGCACCGGAACTGGGAGATGGCCAGATTCGGTGACATAATCTGCGATCGCAGCCTTCAACGCACCGTGCCCCCCA
>JBCCRZ010000569.1:0-4488 GCA_039200855.1 Cyanobacteria bacterium P01_D01_bin.44
GCGTCCACCAAAAAATAATGCCAACGAGTGTTGAGACTGACCCTCCGGAATAAAAATCTCGTATTGATAGCGATGACCAGGTCATGTAAGCCGCCACTATCCCCTCAAGGAGTCCAATCCACAAAAGAAACCGACTTTGGGGCAGTCTACCGGCATTAAACACCAGACCCCCCGCCGCTTGTTTGCGAAAGGGCCAGCTCAGCAACCATCCCCCAACACCGATCACATACAGTAGGGGCAATATCAAAGGGAAAAAATGCCAACCGGAAAAATTGCCCCACTGAGTAAATACAATTGAGGTGAGGAATGCGATCGCAAAACCCACCCCAATCCAGGGCAATCCATAACGCATGTTCCGGCGAGTCGCCTCATGTCCCAAAAAATTCTCGCTCACTAAATAACCACCACCGATAGCCCCTGCTGATAAAACAATCAAAACTACAATCCAGATAGCAATCTCGAACATGATGATCCCTGCCTGAGCCAAAAATCTCTGACTGATATAAAGCTAGTGATTATCTTGGCGTACACCCGAGGGGCTCAACATCAACCGATTGGCCATTAGATAGGCTATGTTGCCTGTGATTCTTAAATGATTAAAGACCTCACCTACGTTTTTGTTTCTTCGCAGTCTTGGTATGTGTCATAAACCTACCGAGACTTGGCAGCTTTGAGCTGCGACGGGTCGATAACATTGCTCAAGATTGCCACTGGCACCATGGGTATCATGGGCAGCAAGCAAATTAGCCATTGGTTCCAGGTGAGCGGTGCCGTGTCAAAGAGTGTGTTCATCACAGACCACTGGCTAAACACAATCTGTAGTGCAACAGCCCCCACAATACCCACAATCAGGATCGGTGCATGGGTGATAGAAGTAGACCTGCGCCCCATATAGCTGAGCAAACTCTTGCCTAACTGACTAATGCTGAGCAGATAGACAATCCGAGCCGCCACCAGGGATTGGATGGCCATCGTGCGTGCAACGGCAATATCCCCTGTCGCGACTTTCGTCCACTCGAAGATACCAAAAATCAAAATCCAATTAAATAGTGAAACGGTTAAAATTCGCTGTAATAATTTTCGAGTAATTAAGGGCTCTTTAGGATTGCGAGGGGGCTGCTCCATCAACCCATTTGACTTGGGTTCAAAGGCCAGGGGCACGGTCATGGTGAGGGAGTTGATCATATTCAGCCAGAGCACCTGTAGCGAGAGAATTGGCAGATCTCGCGCCAGCAGGGCACTAATTAGAATGGTCATGGATTCGCCACCATTAACTGGCAAGAGAAATGCGATCGCTTTCCGCAGGTTTTGATAAACAGTGCGCCCCTCTTCCACGGCTGCTTCTATCGACGCAAAGTTGTCATCGGTGAGCAGCATATCCGCCGCCTCTCGAGCCACTTCGGTGCCGCCTTTGCCCATGGCAGTGCCAATATCCGCTTGTTTGAGAGCCGGGGCGTCATTCACGCCATCCCCGGTCATGGCGATGATCTCTCCCTTAAGCTGGAGCGCTTCGACCAGGCGCAGCTTTTGCGTGGGGGCAACCCTGGCAAAAACGTCTCCATCTGCAACCGCTTGGGCAAGTTGGCAATCGTCCATCGCCGCAAGTTGTTGTCCCTCAAAGGCAACGACTTTCTTGGACTTTTGGATGCCCATCCGCCCAGCAATCACCTGAGCAGTGGAGATATGATCCCCTGTGATCATCTTCACCTGAATGCCAGCGGAGCGACAGGCGTGGATAGCGGCGATCGCCTCCGGGCGCGGGGGGTCAATCATACCCTGCAACCCGAGAAAGACTAACCCTGTTTGAATATCGTCATGGTCTATTGAATGCTGATGATCACCCACCTCTTTTTGGGCAAAGGCCAGAACCCGTAGCCCTTGTTCTGTCATCGCACTGACCACTTTCTCAACATGGGCGGGCGCAAGCGGTAGCCGCTGACCCTGCCGATCCATCATGTGAGCACAGCGACTCAAGAGGGCTTCGACCGACCCCTTGACATAAATCATACGGGGGGTGGCATCTTGCAAAGTTGCCATGTATTGATACTGAGACTCAAACGGAATGGAATCTAATCGGGGCATCGCAGCCGCCAGACCAGACTGACTCAACTCAGCTTTGGCCGCCGCTGTAATTAACGCACCCTCGGTGGGGTCTCCTACCACCGACCAATTGTCTCCGGTTTGCTTTAATCGGGCATCATTACACAGTACACCCGCCATCAGGCAGGCCTCTAGAGCAGGTGGTAAACCATCCTCAACCGGACTGGTTTCATCGTTGTTGATAGCCAAACCAATCTCGCCTTTGGGGCTATATCCGCCCCCGCTAACCCGATAGTATGCCCCCGCGTAAATCGCCTGGACGGTCATTTGATTTTCGGTCAGCGTTCCTGTTTTGTCAGAACAAATCACGGTTGCGCCCCCCAGGGCCTCTACCGCAGGCAGTTTGCGAATAATTGCGTGGCGACTTGCCATGCGATTGACCCCAATCGCCAGGGTAATGGTGACAACCGCTGGCAGCCCCTCTGGGATAGCACTGACTGCCAGGGCAACCGCTGCTTCGAACATGTATTCCCAGGATTCTCCCTGGCCTAAGCCAATCACAAAGGTTAGGGTGGCCAGGGTCAAAATACCGTAGAGTAACAGACGGCTAAATTTAGCAAATTTACGGGTCAGCGGCGTACTCAGGTTGACCCGCTGCTCCATCGATTGAGAGATTTTGCCCACCTCTGTGGTGTCTGCCGTCGCGACAACAATCCCGGTACCCTGCCCAAAGGTGGCAAAACTCCCGGCATAGGCCATATTGGTCCGTTCTGCCAGTAGGGTATCCTTCGTCAGAGGTTGGACAGATTTCTCTACGGGCACAGATTCTCCCGTCAGAGCAGACTCATCGACCTGTAGATTTCGAGTTTTGACCAGTCTCAAATCTGCGGGAACTTTATCCCCTGAGGTCAGCAAGACGATATCCCCTGGGACTAAATCCTGAGAGGGCACCTGCAACACTTGCCCCTCTCTCAGAACGGTGGTTTCTGTGGTCACCGACTTTGCAAGCGATGCGATCGCACCCTCCGCCTTAGCCTCTTGCACATAGCCAATCACTGCATTGATGACCGTCACGCCCCAAATGACAGCAGCATTCGTCCAGGAGCCTAAAAAAGCTTTAACCACCCCTGCCAGCAAAAGAATATAGAGCAGCGGCTGATGAAACTGCAAGAGAAATCTCAGCCAGGCCGGTTTTCCGGGTTTGACGGGGAGTTCATTCCAGCCGTAGGTCTCATAGCGACTGGCCACTTCCTCGGCTGTGAGCCCCTTCTCCGGGTTACTCTTGAGACGTTCAATCACCTCATGGGCAGGCAGCTCATGATAGGAGCAAGATTGCGACTGAGTTAGCATCATGAAGTTTAACAATCCTCTGGTAAACTCTCTTAACAATTCGCCAGAGGATTCTATTCTGGCTATCAGTCGATGCTAGCAAAGCCCGGTCTTGATTTGCACTTTTATATATAGAATGTGTGCATCGTGATAATAGACATGGTTAGAGCTACTGAGGTGGAGTCGTCACGGGCGGTTCGCTCACCATGGAGGTTGCCATTGCGATCGCATCTTCTAGAGAAAACATGTCTACCTTATACGACAGCGCATAAAGTGAGCCATCTTGTACCCATTGCACTGCGCCAAAGCCCCCGCCTTCTGAAGAATAGCCCTGGATATCGTTGCCCAGGTCAACCGGCGTCAGCGTATTGTCCCCCGGTGGGGGCCAATAGGGGGGTTCTGCTGTAACCGCAATATTAAGGCCCAGACAGCTCGCATCTTCGCAGTCAGGGGCTGTCACCAGGCGAAGGACTAAGATACCAAAATGTTGTGTAGCCGATGGATACAGCTCAACATCAGACGGGACAGAGGTGGGTAGCCTGATCGGATGAGCGACAGGCGCTGTAGAGAGATCCTCAAGAATTGGCTCAAAGACAGGCGCAGGCGCAGCCAGGACGGGCAACCCAACCAGCAACCCACTGCTGACACCTAGCCCCAAGCCAACTCCAAACTTAAAGATCTGATTGAACCCCCTTTTGACTGAAGACATAACCCATTTCCTACTTAGGAGACCTATCTAGCTTGACTTTTGACATTTTAACCAGCATCACCCATCTGGCCAATTTTTAAGGATGTATGTCGTTTGGCATAAATGCTGCGATCGCATCCACCTCGATTTTGAGATCCGGTGAAAAAAGTTGCCTGACCTGAATCAGTGAACTGGCTGGCAGATTGTCTTGGTAGGTGTTAAATAAGACTTCTCTAAATCTATCAATCTCGCCAAACTCGGTGACAAAAAGCGTCACCTTGAGCAGATTTTCAAAGCCGCTACCCTCTGCTTTGAGGATACTTCCTAATTGGTTAAACACCGCGTCAGCTTGGGTGGGCAAATCCTGATCCTGCGCAGGGGTGTTGAAGGCCGTTAAGCCCGACAGAAACAGCAAACCGTTGTAGGCTACC
>JBCCRZ010000570.1:0-4423 GCA_039200855.1 Cyanobacteria bacterium P01_D01_bin.44
AATTTTGTTGAAGCGTTCATTTTTGCTCAAACTATAGCTCCTAGTCTACAAAGAAGCAGAACCCTGATTTGTTCGTGGTGTAATAATTAACGCTGTTTATCGGTCATTTTGGGGATACGCTATTACTCATCATAGGACTGCGTCAATCTCAAAACTTTGGTTAGGGCGGACGCAGAGACGCGGAAAGGCGACGCCATGAGGCTCTCCCTTCCTAAGTTCCCATGTCGATCCTATCCGGCAGTCAACACTGACAATCTACTTACATAAATATCAAGGAGTTCCTGATGCCAGACGACAGGCCCGCCATTTACTTTGCTAACCTTCAAAAAAGCTTTGGTAGTTTGGAGGTGCTAAGGGGTATCAGTGGCCAAATCCACCGAGGGGAGGTGGTTTCTATTATTGGCTCGTCTGGCTGTGGCAAGAGCACGCTGCTGCGTTGCTTTAACCGACTCGAAGTGATCAATGGCGGTCAGTTAGTGGTCAACGATATTGACTTATCAAAGCCTCAGCTTAATCGCAAGCGTCTACAAGAGCTTCACTCTAAAGTGGGGATGGTGTTTCAGCAGTTCAATTTATTCCCCCACATGACTGTGGTTGAGAACCTGACGCTGTCACCCCGTAAAGTGCTGGAGCGGCCTAAAAAAGAGTGTGTTGATCTGGCCCGCCATTATCTCAATAAAGTCGGTTTGGTTGAGAAAGCCGATGCTTATCCCGATCAGCTCTCTGGGGGCCAAAAGCAGCGGGTTGCGATCGCACGCTCCCTCTGTATGGAGCCCGAAATCCTTCTGTTTGATGAGCCCACCAGTGCCCTTGATCCTGAGCTTGTCGGTGAGGTGCTGATCGCCATGCGCAATCTGGCCCAAGAAGGCATGACCATGGTGGTTGTTACCCACGAAATGCAGTTTGCTCGTGAGGTGGCTAACCGCGTGCTATTTCTAAATAAAGGTCAGGTCGAAGAAGAAGGCGATCCCCGCCAGGTGCTCGGCAATCCTAAAAGTGAGCGGTTGAGATCATTCCTAAGTCGATTGAATATGGCCCTGGTTTAGTAAATAGAGCCATATTCTAGGTCTTTTTCCGACGGCCCCGTTTTGATCGCTGGGCGGCGGCTTTTGCGTTCTCGATCCACTGTATAAGCTGTTCGGCCTCCTTAAAGATGGCTGGCGGCAGCTGGTAGTATGACATTTCGACTGGGGTTCCCTTGCGATCGTAGACAAAAGGGCCCATGCCCTGAGCGATATAGTCCGCTCGATTGCCATCATCGATTTTGAAATACACGGTTTGATCAGCAATTAACCCAACCATCACGCCCTCTGTGTAGAGGCCATATCCGCCAAACATCGCCCGTGCGGTGACTGGGGCAACTTGGTTGAGTTGATGAATAACGCGGTCTTTATGGGCGATGTCGTCAGGCGCGGGCATAGCCTGTTTTCTCTACTTAAGAATGACGTCCAAGAATAACGGGTGTTGTCAGCAAGATGGCCGGTGCTATAAGCGGTCAGAAAGCATCGCTAGATAGAGCGATCTCAATTATTTCACTAAATTGAGTCTGCTAATCTTAAAAAAGAAACGTTAACCGTTCAGGAAACGCTATCGCTCTAACTGTAAAGCTAGAAGCGAGTCGGTAGCCCTCAGCGGCAGGGCAATGTCAGCCTGACGCTGGCATTCTGATAGTGCATTCGCATCTAAAAACTCGTGGGACATTTTGGGATCTATAAAAGTATGACGTTTTCTCGCCTATTCTCAACTGGCATATTAGGCCTGGCGCTGACTGCAGTTGGGTTGCCTGCCATGGCAACCCCCGAAATTGCCAGTGGCGATCGGATGCTAGACACTAATATAGATGGTTGTTTAACCCGAGCAGATACCTTTGTCAGCACCCTCGATATTCAAATTAGTCGAGGTGAAATTGACCGGACTGGCTATTTCGACGATGGTGCCTTTCGCATCCTCTGCTATCCAAACCCTTACAGCGTCGAAGAGAGCAGCATGGTGGTTGTCTTTGCAGCCCATGACTCCGACTTTGACGTCGCTACCACCTTTGTCCAAATCGCCCTCGAGGAAATGGACGTTCAGTAGGGGCGAGGTCACCTCGCCCCTACTGCCAATCATCAAAAAACCTAGGCTCAAGCTTGGTCGTATCAAGGTCTACAATCAGCTGTTCTCTGATACAGGATGCGGCAGCGTAATTGCAAACTCGTCAGTGAGCCAGTTCAGGATTTGCTGTCGTTCGCCGTCTGTGAGATAAAGATGCCCCGTATTTCTCAAGCGATCATGGATGTCTTCGAGATCGGCAGGGGTCAGCAACCCAACGGTGGACGCAATATTGCACAGCACATTGTCCTTGCCTTCTCGATCGAGATCGCCGTGACGATAGCGAGAAATTTGCTTGTTCAAATAGCGAAATGTATGGGGATCGGTCGACTCTAAGCGACGTCTGCGCTCCTCAGGAATCAAATCGCTATCGATCATCTTGGCATAGTCAGTATCTAGCATATCGATACGGACAATCTTGGGGGCTTGAGTCACGAGTTCACACCAATTAAGAGACTGCAGAAGCGAGGCGTTTTTCTTTCCTTTCCCTTTTTATACTGTCTGCAATATAGGCCCAGATCCGTAAAACGAACCTTTAGACTTTCTTGCACCAGCTACGTGTTGATCATGTGACAGCCCCGAATCAGGAAATGGATATCTCCCATTTGTATTCAATGGGGCGTGGTTGCTAGTCGGTGACCCTCCTGTCCAAAGGCTGATCTTGGGCAGTCTAGAGATGATACCTCCGATACCTCTGATACTGTTGACCCGCTATGTCTGATCCAAAGCCATTTCCCTCTAGCGATGAATGCAGCTTGGCCATGGTCTGTCACCTGTTGACATTTGTGGGCTACATGATGCCTTTTGGGAATGTGATTGCGCCATTGGTACTTTGGTTAACCAAACGAGAAACCTCCCAATTCATTGATGTTCATGGTAGAGAAGTCTTAAATTTTCAAATCAGTATTTTGATTTGGTCGATGGTGTCGCTGATCTTGTCTTGCTTCTTGATCGGGATTCCACTTTTAATCGCCATTGCAATTTTCGACATTGTGGTGACCATTATTGGGGCCCTCGAAGCTCAGAAAGGGCGTTACTATCGGTATCCCCTCACCATTCGCTTTATTGAGTAGTCTGATTTATTGAGTCATGTCCACGGTGGCTTGAGTGATGAGTCATTAACAGATTCTCATGCTCAAGTCTAGCCAGGGCGACCTCGTAATGGGGGCACTGCTCGATATATAGTCCACCCCTGTGGCCGCGTTAATCCCAATGGTATCCAAGGTGATATTGCCAGAGGCTTCGATCTGGATTCGCTCCCCGACTTGCCGAATGATTTGCACGGCCTGCCGCATCAGCTCGGGCTCCATGTTATCGAGCATGATAATGTCCGCACCGTGGTCGAGTGCTTCTTTAACCTGATCCAGGTGCTCGGTTTCAACCTCAATACTCAGGGGGTAAGGCATCTGTGCTCGAATTTGTTGGATAGCCGCCCCAATCCCGCCGACAGCAGCAATGTGATTGTCCTTAATCATGACACTGTCATCGAGGCCCATGCGGTGATTCTTTGCGCCTCCTATCGTTGTGGCGTATTTCTCCAGCAGTCTCAGGCCCGGTGTTGTTTTGCGGGTATCGACGAGTTGGGTCGGGAAGTGTGCGATCGCATCCACATACTGTCGAGTAGCCGTCGCGATGCCACTTAAGCGCATGGCCAGGTTTAGTGCTACCCGCTCCCCCGTTAGCAAACTACCGAGGGGGCCTCTCAAGATGGCGATTCTTTGCCCTGGTTCAACGCATGTCCCGTCCGAGACTAAAGGATGAAACGCTACTGACTTATCCAACACCTCAAAAGCATAGGCTGCGATCGGTAGGCCCGCGATCACCCCACCCGCTTTAGCGACCCAATAGGCCTCACCCTGTTTTATTGCGGCTGAGCCCAGTCCCAACGTGGTCACGTCTCCCCGGCCAATGTCTTCTTGCAACCATGCCTTAACCCAAGGCTCCATAATTACCCAGTTCGGTAACATCCTCTAACGCCTCACAACACTTCCACATCAAAAACAATGCCCTCGATCCAGGTCGAAGGCATCAGGAAAAAGAATAAGAAAAATCAGAGAAAATCTCGAACTGGACGTCGTGAAAATCTGAAAAGCCTTTCTGAGCAAAGTTTTCAGGCCAAAAAACTTCCCTTAGCAAAAAGCTTGACTTAAGGGGATAAGCATCGCTATATTAGTAAAGCGCTGAAGGGGGTCGGGTTAATAACCGACTTTACTGAAAGCGCCAGAACCTAGACAGTTAAATAGTTTGAAAGGTTAAACGAATATAGACCTCGTTAATAAACTTAAATTGCCAGTAGCTTAACACAAGGGAGTTACGGAGGCAATAGGAAGTC
>JBCCRZ010000571.1:0-4403 GCA_039200855.1 Cyanobacteria bacterium P01_D01_bin.44
GCCTACCTGATCCGGCGGCTGCTTGAGAATACCGCCAACACCTCCTTCCTGCGTCAAAATTTGGAAGAACGCCCGGTCGAAGACCTGATCGCCAAGCCCAGCTTTGCCGAGATAGACACCCAGCCAGCGCAGGTGCCCAGCGACGCTGGCTTGCAGGGGGCCGCCGCGGATACCGACTACGCTGAGATCACCGCCCGCCAGACAGCACAGCAGGCAATGGCAACCGTGCGCGATGCCCTGGGGCGAGCTTACTGGCCCTGGGTGGACGGCGAAGCCCTCAAAACCGAGACCCGAGTGCAGTCGGTCAACCCATCCAAGCCTGCGGAAGTGGTGGGCCACATTGGTTTGCTAAGTCAAGACCAGGCTGACCGGGCGATTGCCGCCGCTAAAGCGGCGTTTCCTGCCTGGCAGCAGACCCCAGCCCAAGAACGGGCTAACTGTCTGCGCCGCGCCGCCGAGATTATGGAAACCCGTCGAGCCGAGCTGTCTGCCTGGATGGTGCTAGAGGTGGGTAAAGCCGTAAGACAGGCCGATGCCGAGGTGTCAGAAGCGATCGACTTTTGCCGCTATTACGCCGACGAAATGGTGCGGCTGAACGAGGGCGTCAGCTACGACCTGGCGGGGGAAAACAACCGCTATCGCTACTTCCCTCGGGGACTGGCCCTGGTGATTTCGCCGTGGAACTTTCCCCTGGCGATCGCCACCGGCATGACCGTCGCCGCCCTGGTCACCGGCAACTGCACGATGCTCAAACCGGCGGAAACGGCTTCTGTGATTGCGGCAAAGCTGGTCGAGATTTTGGTAGAAGCTGGCATTCCCAAAGGCGTTTTGCAACTGGTCTACGCCAAAGGATCCACCGTTGGGGCACACCTGGTCAACCACCCCGATGTCCATCTAATCGCCTTTACCGGCTCCCGCGAGGTGGGCTGCCGGATCTACGCCGAGGCCGCCCAGGTTAAACCCGGTCAAAAACATCTCAAGCGGGTGATTGCGGAGATGGGGGGCAAAAATGCCATCATCATTGACGACAGCGCTGACCTTGATCAGGCAGTGCAGGGGGTCGTGTACTCCGCCTTTGGCTACAGTGGGCAAAAATGCTCGGCCTGCTCGCGGGTAATTGTGCTGTCGCCTATCCACGATGCCTTTGTCGAGCGCCTGGTCGAGGCCACCCGCTCCCTGAATATTGGCCCCGCCGCCGACCCGGCCACCAGCGTCGGCCCCGTGATTGACGCCACCGCCCGCGATCGCATTCGTCAATATATAGAGACCGGCAAACAAGAGGGGCAGGTTGCCCTGACAATGGAGGCTCCCGAAGATGGCTACTTCGTCGGACCGACCATCTTTACCAACATTGCACCTGACGCCAAAATCGCCCAGGAAGAAATCTTTGGCCCCGTGGTGGCGGTGATCAAAGCCGACAGCTTTGACGAAGCCCTCACCATCGCTAACGGCACCGACTATGCCCTCACCGGGGGGCTTTATTCCCGCACCCCCAATCACATCGAGCGGGTCCAGGCGGAGTTTGAAGTGGGCAACCTCTATATCAATCGCGGCATTACCGGGGCAATTGTGGCCCGACAACCCTTCGGCGGCTTTAAGCTCTCAGGGGTGGGCTCCAAAGCCGGCGGGCCAGACTATCTGCTCCAGTTTCTAGAACCTCGCCATGTGACGGAGAATATACAACGCCAGGGGTTTGCACCGATTGAAGGGATGGAATAAGAGACACGCCGTTCGATCGCGTATCGACTGTAGAAGCTCAATTGCAGTAGGGGCAAAGCATTTCGCCGGTTTGTTCTGGTGTTGAAGGGCAATGTTCTGACAAAATGCTTCGCCCCTGCAGCAAATGTCGCTGACAAGCGACCGTTTTTATTCCCAAAACGCCTGTGGATATAGAGATGCTATACACAATCTTTATATAACTTGTGTATGAAAGTTATTGCCGTCTACCAATATATCTCTTACCAATAAAGAATATATATCGCTAAGGACCTTAGCTCAATGACTGGAGAGATCGAAGATTTTCGAAAATTTTTAGAGCTAGAACAGTCCAAAGAAACCCCCGAAGCCAGGATTGTTTCCTTCCTGGTGCGTCTATCTGAAGCGACCTATGTGGGTGCGGTAGAAACGCTCTGCAAAGAGGAAATTGCCTGGTTACTTGAGACCTACGAACCGTCTGCGTTACCCAGTTGGCTGGCTAAGTACGAAACGGCGATGCATGCCTATTTTCAGGAGCACCCGATACTTGAACCCTTAGCCTGCAAGCGAAAAACTCCAACGGGGATTGTCAACGAGCACGTCGCCCACTTGATTTTACGCGCCAGTGTATCAAGACTATCGGCGGATAGCCGTCAAAAAATCGGCTCTCCCCCCAAGCGCCAGGATGTTCGCCCAGCATTTACGCTAAACGAATCTAGCCCAGCCAATATCCAGCCCAACCCAGCCAATATCCAGCCTAGCCCAGCCAATATTCAACCTAGCCCAGCCAATATTCAACCTAGCCCAGTCAATACCCAACCATTCAACTTGCCTCTAGACGAAGCACTGGTCGCCGAAATCAGCGATCGTCAGCTTTGGGGAGAGGGTAGCCCAACTGAAAGGCTGACCCGTATTATTGCTAAAGCGAAAATGGCCGACAAATTACAGGCCGAACTTAAGATTGAGCGAGAAAACGTGGCTGCCCTAATTGCCCAAGTTAAACTGCTTGAGGCGAGGGAAGCTGCCTTCTTGAGAAAAAACTAAACACTCAAAAATCAGCCCTCCTGCTACGCTCTAAAAAATTTTGAGAGGGATTTTTCATGGATCGACGAGAATTTATGACCTGGATTGGGGTAGGTAGTTTGGCCGCATCCTTGCCAGTTGCGATCGCGGCCTGCAACCCTGAAACCACAACAACTGCCGAAACCGACCCTGCCGAAACTGACCCTGCCGAAACCACCCCACCTGAAACTACCCCCCCTGAAACCACCCCAACCGAAACCGCCGACACTGCCCCTGGCGGACCTGAGGCCGTAGGCACTGTAGCTGACCTAGACGCCAACGGCCAAATCTTAAACGAGTCTGCCAATGTAGGGCCCGTGCTGATCATTCGCCCCCCAGATAGCCCTGACGAGATTGTGGCGGTTAATCCTGAATGCACCCATAAGAGCTGCAATGTTGCCTGGAAAGCACAGCAGGGCCTGTTTGTATGCCCCTGCCACAGCTCTCAGTTTGGCCCAGATGGGGCGGTCACTCAAGGCCCAGCCGGTCTACCCCTGGCAACCTATACGGTTGAGGTCGATGGCGAAAACATTTTGGTGAGTCCGGCTTAGGATGCAACGGTGGCAGCTAGACTGCTGAAGACTTAAAGGTGGACTTTTTGAGTACTGGGTGAGGTGGTGAGTGCGCTGCGCTGATGAGTACGCTGCGCTGGTGAATAGGTGAGTGCGCTGCGCTGGTGAATAGGTGAGTGCGCTGCGCTGGTGAATAGGTGAGTGCGCTGCGCTGGTGAATAGGTGAGTGCGCTGCGCTGGTGAAGTGCGCTGCGCTGGTGAGAGGGTAAATGGGTGAATCACTTCACCCATTTACCTACTCACCCCAGCGGGGTAAGGGTTACTCTGGTTGCCCAAGGGATAGCTAAAGCCGCCTGTACTCTCATCAATCAGGAAAATATGATGTATTGCTCAGTTCCCTGGGCAAGCTAGGTTGGCAACAACCCACTTTTATAAAGAAATATTAAAATCATAAATTACGTCGTCATCGGACCCGATTTGGGGTAGGCTATCGCCAGTTATTTTTTCAACGCCAGCTATTTTCTGCGAGTCGTTGGTGTAGATTCTGTAAAGACCTTGAAGTGTGTCTGAATACGCTGCCCAGTGACGAAGAAATCTGTTAACCTCCTAGCTAAAGTTTCCTCACCTTGTATGAAGCCCGTTCATACTCCACACCCAAAAAAGAAAGCCTCAAAGCACGCCTCATCGCGCCCCCGCCGGTTTTGGTCTTACTGTAGTTTGTTGCTCCTAGTCGGTTTTTCCATCTGGAGCGCCGCCGAGATGCTATCGCCTTCTTATCGTGAAGGGGTAAAAGCAGCAGAAACCCAGGTTGCTAGAGCCAGCAGTCCCTGGAGCGTGGCTTCGTTCCCGGTCGAAAATTTCCAAGCTTACACATCGCCATTTGGGTACCGCAACTCCCCCTATGGCGGCAGCCAGTTTCACTACGGTCTCGATATTGCTGCCCCCACGGGGAGCTATATCCGCAACTGGTGGGGTGGTCGCGTTGTTGAAGTGTCTGATGACAGCGCCTGCGGCACCTCAGTTGTGGTCGAGTCCGGTGATTGGACCCATATTTATTGCCACATGCAGGGGTATATCACCACCGAGCATGGGCAGCGAGTCTTTGTCGATAACGGGGGTAGCCTGCGTATTCGC
>JBCCRZ010000572.1:0-4400 GCA_039200855.1 Cyanobacteria bacterium P01_D01_bin.44
CGGGGCTGGGGCTAGCCTGCCTGCCCCGCTCTACGAACAGTGGATATCTCAATACGAACGGCAGCATCCCGGCATTCGTATTGACTACGACGCCATGGGTAGTGGGGCAGGTGTTGAACAATTTTTAGCACAAACAGTTGACTTCGCCGCCACCGATGTTCCCCTAACCCCTGCGGAAATGGAACAGTTTCCTGAGGAAAGAGGCGATGTGGTCCAAGTGCCGATGGTCGGCTCTGCGGTCGTATTGGCCTATAACTTAGACGGGGTTGACTCATTACAACTCTCGCGAGATGCCTATTGCGGCATCGCCGCCGGGGAGATTACCACCTGGAACGACCCTGCGATCGCAGCCGACAACCCCGATGCCAACTTACCCAACCTGCCAATCACATTTGTCCACCGGGCAGACAGCAGCGGCACCACCTACATTTTTACTAATCACCTGAATGCTGCCTGTGATAGCTGGGCAGCTGGGGCGGGCAAGGTTGTAGACTGGGCAACCGAGGTGGCTGCTCCAGGCAATGCAGGCGTCACCGCCACCGTTCAACAAACAGCGGGTGCAATCGGCTATGTAGGCTTTGCCCATGCCGAAAAACAATTTATGCCGATGGCCAGCTTGGAAAACCAATCGGGTTTCTTTATCGAACCGTCTCCCAACTCTGCGGAACTGGCCACATCGACTTTAGAGGCCACTAACGCCCTGACGACGACAATGCCCGACCCCACCAGGGCAGACGCCTATCCGATTGTGGGGTTAACCTACCTGCTGATGTATGAAAACTACTCAGATACAACGACTGCAACAGCGGTTTGTGACTTTGTTAAATGGGCTCTAGCAGATGGCAGACCGATGGCAAACGCCCTTGGCTATGCGCCCTTGTCACAAAATCTCGTGGCTCAGGTGGCGGAGATACTCGACCTGCTGTAACGCATAGCGATTGAGCCGGAAAATCAGGGATGCCCAACAAGACGTTGGGCACCCTTCTTCTCAGATTACCGGAACGCGTCAATAATAGATGGATGCACCCCAAGCTGTCGAACCACTAACCGATATAACCAAACATTCCACAGGGCCATTGAGAGCGCAGTCGCCAGGGCTGCGCCGAGAATGCCAAAGAGATGAATGCCTATTAAGTTCAAAACTAAATTGACCCCGGCGCTGGCTCCCATCACCAGGGCAGACTGGGTTTGATGGCCGGTCATGGTCATGAGATAGCCGACTGACCCGGCCCCAACATTTACCAGCTGTCCCAAGATCAATATCACCAGGGCACTTTTCGCGGCTACAAACTCTGGGCCAAATAAGTGAAGTACTGGGCTAGCAAGGCCCACCAGCCCGATTGCCGTTAATAAGGCTGGATAAAACATCCATTGGGCCAGGGTGGAGATTAACTGTTGAAACCCTTGACGATCGCCCTGGGCATAGAGAGATGCAATTAACGGAGCCGAAATCGCATTGACTGAAATCAGAATAAAGGGAACCCACGAGGCTGTTTTGAGGGCAGCGCTGTAGATGCCTACCTGTTTGGCATTGAGTAAAATACCAATCATCAGCGTGTCAGTTTGACTCAGCACCATGTGTGAGCCGCTGAAGAGCATGAGGGGCAGAGCGGTCTTCCACCACTGGGCGATCGCATAGGCGGGGCGAACGGTGCGAATTTTAACCGCTAAGTTGCGCTGAAACAGCAGCCATTGTAAGGTCAGGGCTACCAGGGCTGCGATCATTGAGAGTGCGATCGCAACCTCGCTGGTCAACGCCCTCCTGACTTGCCAGCCAGCCGCCATGCCGATCAACAATAATGGCTGCATAATCATCGATGGGGCATAGGCCAACGCAATTTTCTGAAAGCCTCGCACAATTTCCCTTTGCAGGCTCACCAGGGCAACCATCGGTGTGGTCCAAATCCCCACGAGCACTGGCACAGTATAAGCCCCCAAACTCTGAGCCTGATTTAACCATCCCAACACAGCGGTGCCGCCGAGTGAGATGGCAACACTGACCCCTAACGTCTGTTGCCAACTGCCCCGAATAATCCCCCGCAGATGGGCCCAGTCTTGTTGAGCGGTGTAGGCCGAGATAAATCGCAGCACCGCCGTCGGCAATCCAAAACCGGCGAGAAAGGCTAAAGAAATCCCCACCGTTATTGCATAATCATAGAGGCCATATTCGGCAGTCCCCATCCAGCGAGCCAATAGCACCTGAGTGCCATATAAAACTACCGTACTGACGATTTGTATGACGAGGGCAGCCCCTGTCCCTCGCAACAATTTTGCGAACAAATTTGATTGTTGCACTGTCTACCCTCGATGCACTGTCTACCCCCGATGCACTGTCTACCCCCGGCCTCATCATAAATTTTGAGGTGACTGCATCCGTTCTAATGGGGGCAGCCGTATACATAATAGACGTCTGTGATTTTAACGGTGCCCTGCATGTCTGGTAGCCCCAGTCAAATTGCTCATATGGCTAGCCCCATCCCTGATACTGTCCTGGTGAACCGGCTGTGGCAAGGTGATTTAGAGGCCCTGGGGACACTCTATGATCGCTATGCGAGCCTGGTGTACACCACAGCACTGCGTAGTCTGGGTGATGTTGCCAGTGCTGAGGATCTGACCCAGGATGTGTTTTTGACCCTGATGCACCAGCGCACCTACAGTCCTGAGCGTGGGGCCCTCAGCAGCTACCTCAGCTTGCTGACCCGCTCCCGAGCGATTGATCGACTCAGAGCTCAGTCCACCCAATCCAAATATCTCAACAAGTGGCAACAGCAACCTTCCCCATTGGAGCCAGGCCCTATGGAACACGCCAGCCAGCAGGAACGAAATACGATGGTCCGCCAGGCTTTAGCCCAACTCACCCAGCAGCAGCGACAGGTCTTGGAGCTGAGCTACTACCAGGGGCAATCGCAAACGGAGATTGCCCAGCAGCTGGATGTGCCCCTGGGTACCGTCAAAAGCTGGGCCAGGCGGGGGCTCTTAAAGCTGCGATCGCACCTACAGGATCATCTTAGTGAGGGGCAGCCATGAAGCCATTTCCGCGTTCTGATGATTGGCAAACCCTGGCAGCAGGGTACGTTCTGGGTGACCTGAGTTCTGACGAAATGGCCCAGTTTCAACAGCTGCTGATGGCCCATCCTGAGCTCACCCAAACCGTTGTTGATTTGCAAGCCACACTGTCAATGCTACCCTACGGTTTGCCCCAACAGCGGCCCGATGGACAGGTGCGATCGCACCTGCTGGCGACCGCTCAAGCCCAACTGGAACCTCCCGTTCTGGCTAAAAAGGTCGTTCCTCAGCCACGACGTGCCCCTCGCTTTCGTCTGGCTGCGATGGTCGCCATGCTCCTCGGTGGCTTTAGCCTCTGGTTGAGCTATCGGGTTGTGACGTTGCAGACCCGACTGGCCTCGGCTGAGCACTTTGCAGAGACGGCATTGACTGACAAACCTGAGATTAGCCCTGTACTCACGGTGAGTCCACCAGATTCAATGCTGACTCAGCAGTGGTCGGGGCTTTCGCAACTGGTCCAAGATCATCTAAGATCGTTGGTGCGATCGCAGGGCCCCGTCGATATCGCCACCCCCGACCCGGATGAGATCCTGCACCAGTTGGCGCGCTCTGAGCCCATGCCCACCCTTGCCTCGCCCCAGGCAAAACTACTGGGGGGCAGCCCCTGCCAATTTGGCAAAGCTCAAGGGTTGCGACTCACCTACCAGCTATCCACCGAGCAAACCGTTTCGGTTTACCAAATTGACCTGAACGGCGATCAGTTCCCGCAATTTTTAGAAACCCATGTCACCCTGAGAGACCATGATGTCAATCTGATCTTTTGGCGCGAGCAGGACTACCTCTATGCCCTGGCCGCTGATTTACCCTTGACCGATTTGCAAACCCTCGCTCAAACGATGTAGCCAATGTTCTCCACCAGACTGTTCTCCACCAGACTGTTTACAAAGAAACAATTCCGTTTTCTCTCCGCTGCTGTGGTGGCCGCAACCGTGACCACCGTGGCCGCCTGCTCCAAGCCCGAGGTCACAGCTGGTGAGGCCCCTCCGGCTATCGAAACCACCTCTGGCAATGCCGAAGTTGCCTTGGCTGAGCACCTTACCAGCATTGGTGCTAAGAAATACGGAGCCTGGTGGTGCCCCCACTGCCATGCACAACAGGCCCTCTTTGGGGCAGAAGCGTTTGAGAAAGTGACCTACGTTGAATGTGATGCCGAAGGTCAAAACGCTCAGACCAGCACTTGTCAAGCGGTAGGGGTTTCGAGTTTCCCTACCTGGGAGATTAACGGCGAATTGTATCCCGGTGTGCAGTCATTGGAAGCACTGGCGACCATTTCGGGATATTCAGGGCCGGTGTCCTTTCAAAATCAGTTAGAGCAATAAGGGTTAGGGAGGGGA
>JBCCRZ010000573.1:0-4390 GCA_039200855.1 Cyanobacteria bacterium P01_D01_bin.44
ATTTTGAAAATGGGTAAAAATTTGGACGGGCTCACCCACCGGGGGCAGATGCCCCATTTGGCGGGCCGTAATCTGCATCTCATAGCCCACCTGATGCACGTCGAGGGTAACAATGACACGCCCGTTGCTAAGTTTTTGGATATCTGTCAGGGTGCCCTTAAGGTAACCAATCATCAAAGGTCACCCATCAGCGTCGCTGACGCGGCGTCCTAGGAGGTTGCATGGGCTGGGTTTGACGGGGCTGGGGGATACCCATCTGCTGCCGCTGGCGCGGGTCTATCGGGGGCTGGCCAGTGGGCAACTCCCGGCGGGCGTCTGGGTCAGACTCGAGCAGGCGCTGCTGCTTGGTGTAAAGCTGCTGACGACCGTTGCGCAGCACGCCCAGCATTTCGCTAAACTGGCTTTCCATCCGCTGTAGGACCTGATCCGCGTAGGCGTCGGCGTCTTGATGGATGGCTTGACACTCGGCAATGGCCTGGCTGCGCATGTCTTCCCATTCTTGGCGGGCCTGACGCTGGAGCTGCTCGATCTCGGCCAGGGTCTTGGTGCGCATGGCGGCGGCTTCTTGCTCGGTTTGAGATCGCACCACCTGGGCCTGCTGCTCAGCCTGACGAATAATCGCCATGTCATTGAGAATGGCAGCGGCTTGCTTTTCGGCGGTTGAGACAATTTCTTGAGCATACTGCTCAGAGTCAGCCAAGATTTCATCCCGCTGTTGCAAAAGCTGGGTAGATTCTTGGAATGCTCTGGGTAAATTGAGGCGAATACTGTCAAGCTGATCGAGGATTTCATCTTCGTTAATCAGCGTGCGACCGCTCATCGGTACTCGGGGGCTGTCTAAAATCAGCTCCTCGATCTGGTTGAGGGCTTCTAACACATCAAAGCGGCCAGGCGCTTGCTGATAGCCAGCGTCATCCTCCAAAGGCATTTGGCCATTACCTAAAGGCATCTGGCCATTGCGTTGAGGGTCGTTTAGGGAAGGGTTCTGCTGTAGCATCTCTCGATATCAAGCGCAACATGCTCAGGAACAAGGTGGCTGATGGCACCACCAAACCTTGCTATTTCTTTTACAAGACTACTACTTAGAAAGCCATACTCAGTAGACGTAGCCAGAAAAACGGTTTCAATGTCATCTGCCAACGTCTTATTAGTATGCGCCATTTGGAGTTCTTTCTCAAAATCAGATAGAACTCGTAGCCCTCTTAACAATACTTTAGCCTGACGCGCTCGGGCATAAGTGACCGTTAATCCATCAAAACTATCGACTTCGACATTGGTCAAATGGGCAATTGCTTTTTCGATTTGGGCGGTTCGTTCTTCGACGGTAAACAATGGCTTTTTATTAGGGTTTCGCGAAATCACCACGATCACCTTGTCATAGAGCTGGCTGCTGCGCGCAATGATGTCAAGGTGCCCCAGTGTAACGGGATCAAAGCTGCCTGGGTAGATAGCAATCACAAGCGTTTAAGGCGGATTACCTCGCGATTATAGTGAGCATCCATCAAAGCAGCAAGAATAAAGTTGCTCCATATCTCCATATCTCCATATCTCCATATCTTCACAGCGGTCTCCATTTCCACAGCGATCTGCGGCTAGCAATGCACCCACGTTTAGATTTAGGGCGATTGCCATGTAAAGCTTTATAAAATGATGTTTATTTGTACTGTATGCGAAGAAATGGTGCAGATGTGCTGGGGAATGGGATTAAGCTGCGTATTAAGGTGTATATCCTCCAAAAGTCTTTAAATTAGGCATAGCTGCAACCTACAGGCGGACTCTCGGAGGAACACCGGAGTACCATCTAGGAGGAGAGCGCAGCATGGGCACTGCAGAAGAAGACTATCTGGCCCAAGTCCGAGCGGTCGAAAAGGTCAACCGGCATTTGCAAAAGCAGCTTGAGCAAGCGCAGCATGATCGACGCTATCTCCAGGAAACGAACGAGAAAAAAGAACGTTTGCTCAACCAAACCATTCAAGAACTCAATCAGGCCGAGCGACAGCTGCAAAGTCTGATTGCAGGGACGGCAACTTCAACGGGGCAGGCGTTTTTTCCCGCTTTAGTTCATCATCTTGCCGATGCTTTGAATGTCTCCTGTGCCATGGTGACTGAAGCCGTTGACGATATGCTGTATCCCTTAGCCGTTTGGGTAAACGGTGTCTTGCAGCCCAACGTGCCCTACAGCCTCGAAAAAACACCCTGTGAGCACGTCTTAAAAAATGGAGAATTTTCCTGTGAGTCCTCGGTTCAGCAGTGGTTTCCTGAGGATTTGGATTTAGCCAAGATGGCTGTAGATAGCTATTTTGGGGTTGCTTTACACAATGCTCAGGGTAAGGCGATTGGCAGTTTGTGCATTCTCGATCGACAGCCGATTCACCCCCCTCAGCGGGCTACTCAACTCCTGCGGGTTTTTGCGGCCCGTGCTGCCGCCGAGTTAGAGCGCCAGCGGGCAGATACCGCGTTAGAGCAACTCAATCAAGCGTTAGAAGCTCAGGTCGCAGAGCGCACAGCTGCTCTCCAGGAACGAGAGCAATTTTTACAAACGGTGTTAGATACGTTTCCCTTGTCTGTCTTTTGGAAAGATCGAGACCTGGTTTACCAAGGATGTAACCGTAACTTTAGCCGCGCTGCCGGGCTCGCATCCGTCGCAGACATCATCGGCCAGACAGACTACGACCTGCCCTGGGAAAGGGCTGAAGCTGAGGCATACCGCGCTGACGATCGACAGGTGATGGCCACCAATCAGGCGAAGCTCGGGATTGTTG
Organism: Cyanobacteria bacterium P01_D01_bin.44; assembly: GCA_039200855.1. Taxonomy (GTDB): domain Bacteria; phylum Cyanobacteriota; class Cyanobacteriia; order Phormidesmidales; family Phormidesmidaceae; genus SIO4C1. Next base: position 2,763 of record JBCCRZ010000573.1, read on the forward strand.
AAACCCAGATCCAGGCCGAGGGAAATCAGACCTGGTTAGAAACCAATAAGCTGCCCCTACATAGCCTGACGGGGGAAGTTGTAGGTGTTTTGGGCACCTACCAAGACATCACCAATCGCAAACAGGCTGAGGAAGCCCTGCGGGCTAGTGAGGCTCGCTGGCAGTTTGCCTTGGAAGGCTCAGGGTACGGGGTTTGGGATTGGAACATTCAGACCAACACCGTTTTCTTTTCTCGGCAGTTAAAGGCCATGCTGGGCTATACCGAAGCTGAGATGGGCAACCAGCTAGACGAGTGGGAGAGCCGCATCCATCCCGATGATCAAGATCGAGTGGCTGCTGATATCAATCGTTATTTCAGCGGTGATACGGCGACTTACCAAAACGAACATCGGCTGCGTTGCAAAGATGGTCGCTATCTTTGGATTGTCGATCGTGGCAAAGTAGTGGAGTGGACAGTAGATGGCCAACCCCTGCGCATGATTGGCACCCACACAGATATTATGGCGCTGAAGCAAGCCCAGGGACAGCTGCAGCAGCTCAATCAGCAGCTTGAAGCCAAAGTCCAAGAGCGGACCGCCGCCTTGCAAGAGCGCGAAACTCGCTACCGGGCCCTGATGGATGGGGCCAGCGATGCTATTTTGCTAGTTGATCAGCAGGGCAATGTCTTAGAGGCCAACCATCGAGCCGAAGAATTGCTGGGCTACCGCCGTGCAGAACTGACTGTGATGCACCTGACTCAGTTACATCGCTCAGAGGACTTAACGCGGATCACAGAGACCTTTGAGATGCTATCCCATCAGGCGTTTTCCCAGGTGTTGGATGTTAATTTTTGCTGCAAAGCGGGCCACAGTGTGCCGGTGGATATCTCAGCCTCTGTCATTGAGGTCCATGGCCAAAAGATCATTCAGGAGATTTTTCGGGATATTAGCGATCGCAAACAGGCTGAAGCAAAACTTCGCCAAACTAACCAGGAGCTGGCCCGCGCCACCCGTCTCAAGGACGAATTTCTCGCTAACATGAGCCACGAACTGCGCACCCCCCTCAACGCCGTTTTGGGGATGACTGAGGCCCTGCAAGAGCAAATTTTTGGCCCCATCACCCCTGAGCAAAGCAAAGCACTGCAAACCATTGAGCACAGCGGCTCCCATTTGCTGGAGCTGATCAACGACATCCTAGATGTCGCCAAAATTGAGGCCGGTCAGATGGTGCTGCACCGTACCCTAACCTCAGTGGCTTTACTGTGTCAATCTAGTTTGGCCTTTATCAAACAGCCTGCCTTTAAAAAACGCATCCAACTCGAAATCAAGCAACTTCCCCATATATCTGACGTTTGGCCTGATGTTTGGGTAGACGAACGTCGTATTCGTCAGGTGTTGATCAATCTGCTCGATAATGCAGTCAAGTTTACCCCAGCGGGTGGCAAGATTACCTTAGACGTCAGCTGTTACAAGCGTCCGGCTACCTTGACAGCCCATAAACAGTCGACTAGCCCCCAAACCTATTTGCGCATTTCTGTGATCGATACCGGCATTGGCATTGCCCCTGAGGATATCGACCGACTCTTTCAGCCCTTTGTGCAAATCGATAGTGCCCTCAACCGTCAGTATACGGGGACGGGTTTGGGGCTA
>JBCCRZ010000574.1:0-4382 GCA_039200855.1 Cyanobacteria bacterium P01_D01_bin.44
CATGACTTGATCTAAATTTAGTTCATATGTACTATTTATGTACTATTCTTGTTAAGTAGTCAGTGAAGCCACCGGCTTAGAGCTGTATTCAGTGCTCTAGGGTGAGGGATTAGTTCGGTAGCTTTTTCTGACCGCCTGTCTATTGGAGAGGTCCCGTCATGGCACGTCTATCGCAACGTCTAAACCAACCCGGTCAGCAACTTTACAGGCAAACAGCCGCTTCTCGACTCCCTGCAACGGCGACGGTTCCGAAGCAAACGCTGCCTAAACAAGCTGTAACCCAACAGACCCGGCCCAAGCAAAACCTCCGAAAGCGCGTCCGACCTCGCCGCTCCCGTCGGGGCGGAAAAGCTCTACTCGCGGGCGGGTCAATGGCTTTTTTAGCTGCACTAACAGTGGTGCCCGCTAAGCTCAAGCCCTTGGCAACTGAGGTTGCCCCCCAACCCATTTGTCAAGAAGTAGTCAGATCTGAATCCCGACTGTCGCGGGAGCAGCTGTCGCGACTGCTTTCAATTCCTGAAGCGTCTTCTAAAGAGGCCATCCATCGGATTGTCGATACGCCTTACTGCATTCTCAAATCAGCTGAGGCAATACGCCATGAGGCCTATCCCCTAGAGTTTGATCCCAATACTTGGCTGGTTTTAGTCTATGAGGATGGAGCCTACAGCAGTTACGATTTTGTATTTAAGTGAGCTGGGATTGAGGTTATCTATAACTATGCAGAAATTATGCAGAGGTTGCCTGTACATGCTGTTGTAGCAGTATCGTGATCTGGTCAGCAGGCAGCGGTTTATAAAAAAAGTAGCCCTGACCGTACTCACACTCTAAGCCGCGCAGCTGTTGAAATTGATTGTGGGTCTCGATGCCCTCGGCAATGATTTGCATATTCATCGTGCGGGCAATGTTAATAATCAACGGAATAATGCCCAAACTTGCCGAGGTGTCGTTGATTGATTGCACAAAGGAGCGATCGACTTTGAGATAGTTGACTGGCAGCGTATGCAGATAGCTCAAGGATGAGTAGCCAGTGCCAAAATCGTCAATACTCAGTTTGATGGCATGCTGACGCAGGGCGTGGAGGGTCTGGTCAACGTCGGTGCGGTTTTCGATAATGGCGCTCTCGGTGAGTTCGAGGCGCAGGTTTTGGGGCTGGATGCCGGTATCGGCAATGGTTGCACAAACGGTTTCGACCAGTTCGGGCTGTCGTAGTTGCTTGGCCGAAAGATTGACGCTGATGGTAAAGTCCGGGGCGACTAACCCTAGCTGCTGCCACTCGGAAAGCTGGGCGCAGGCTTGCTTGAGAACCTGCTTGCCAATTTCGTTAATTAGGCCCGTTTCTTCTGAAAAGGGAATAAAGTCATCGGGGGGAATATACTTTCCGGCGGGGTGCCACCAGCGAACCAGGGCTTCTAAGCCAATAATATGGTGATGTTGTAAGTGGACGATCGGCTGGTAGTGGACGCTAAATTCTTGTCTGTCTAGGGCAACGCGCAGGGCGGTGTCCAGATGCAGTAGTTGCACTGCTCGGTTATGCATGGCTGACTCGAACCACCGATATTGCCCTTTGCCTGAGGCTTTGGCGCGATACATGGCGGTGTCGGCATCCCGTAGCAGGTATTCTGCGTCTTTGTAAGTGGGGCTGCCCCAGACCAACCCGATGCTGGCATTGATATAGATATTGCGATCGCAAATGTGAAAGGGCGCAGACAAGCTACCTAAAATCGACTGTGCAATCTCAGTGACGAGGGCATCATCGACCAGGTTAGTCAATAAAAGGGCAAACTCATCCCCCCCAAAACGGGCGAGCCAGGCTATCGGGGGACCATAGTGTTGTTGAATTTGGCGGAGGCGGTTAGCCACCTCAATTAACAGCTGATCGCCTTTGGAATGCCCGAGCGAATCGTTGATCATCTTAAAGCGATCGCAATCCAGGAAGAGGATGGCAAACTGATAGCCTGGAGCCTCTTGAGCCCGCTTTAAGGCACCACTGATTTGTTCAGAAAAAGAGAGCCGATTGGGGAGACCCGTCAGCTGATCCTGGAGGACCATTTCCATCAATTGGGCATGGGCAATCTCTAACTGACTGGTGCGCTCCTGGACTCGGCTTTCTAAAGCAACCGTGAGCTGACGCAGGTCTTGTTGAGCGGTTTTAAGGGCCAACTGATGTTTGACCCGAGCCAGTACCTCTTCAAACTGAAAGGGTTTAGTAATGTAATCAGTGGCACCACATTGAAAAGCCTTGACTTTATCAAAGGATGCATTTAAGGCACTGAGGACGATCACCGGCAAATCAGCGGTGTAAGGATCGGCCTTGAGTCGGGCACACACCTCATAACCATTGAGGTGTGGCATCATAATATCTAGCAAAATCAAATCCGGCAGATGGTCATGTACCGATTTGATGGCCATGGCCCCATCCATTGCTTGACGGACGTCGTATCCCATATTTGTCAGTAGCTGGGACAGCAATCGTACATTTATCGGGTTGTCATCAACAACTAAGATGCTCCCTTCCCCTGGTTCCTGACCAATTGTTGTCATAAAACGGCGTAGGCAACAGGCTGTTACTTGTCACATTACGCTAAGGTTAGCACCTCAATTGTGGGCGCTTATCGACTCCACAAAAAACAGAACATCTTGCTCAGAAAATAGAACACATAAGCATTTTTTGACCCCTGGCAAGAGCAGCCCGACTGACTTTATGCTTCTACAAAAGTCAACAGTCCTTCACAGGCATCAAGCAGTAGATCAATGACATAGTTAAAGCCTTGAGGACCGCCATAGTAAGGGTCGGGGACTTCTTTATCAGCATGCCGAGTACAAAAGTCGCACATCAGCCTGACCTTATGCTCATACTGGCCGGTTGTATCCAGGCTGAGAATGTCGCGATAGTTGCTATGGTCCATCGCCAAAATCCAATCAAATTGCTCGAAGTCTTTGGGGCTAAACTGTCGGGCCTGTCCAACCAGTTGAATCCCTCGCTGTTTTGCAGCTGCGGTCATTCTGCGGTCTGGGGTACTGCCGATGTGATAACTCGAGGTACCAGCGGAGTCGCAAATGATATCCGTGACTGAGTTTTGCTCAATCAGGTGATTCATAATGTTCTCTGCCGAAGGCGAGCGACAAATATTGCCCAGGCAGACAAAGAGTAATCGAGTCGTCATGGATAATCGGCGTAATGGCGAAAATTTCAACCCTAACAATTTTGGATTTTAGATTGCCGATTTTGGAGGAAGTAACGTACACAAAATATAAAATCTAAAATCCAAAATAGGAACACTCAGATACTAAAACGCTAGCCTGACCGGATTAAGCGCCAGATTAGAGTCCAGGCAGATTCAGTCCGCCGGTCAACTCTTCCATCCGCTCTCGCATGGTGTCGGTTGACTTGGCGTAGGCGTCTCTCATGGCGGTGGTCACCAAGTCTGAGAGTACTTCTGCCCCTTCGTTGAGGGCCTCAGGTGCGATGGTGACGCCCCGCGGCTCTTGATTGCCGCTCAGAGTAACCTTGACCATGCCACCCCCGGCTTGGCCTTCAATTTCCATTTGTTCCAGTTCTTCCTGGAGCTTTTTGGCCCCTTCTTGGACCTGCTGAGCTTTTTTAAAGGCCTCAGTCAGCTCTTTCATTTTGCCGAGGCCAAAACCAAATCCTTGCCCTTTGGTCATAGTTTTAGAGATTTAGAATAGTACGTAATTAACTGTCAAACTATACGACTCTGTGCTGAGAAATGCAATCGGGAGATGAGTGGGTGAGTGGGTGAGTGAGCTTTTAAGCTTGACGCAGCACTAAGCCTGCTGAAAATCGCCCAAAATCCTAACCTCTGGCTTTAGATGAAGTGCCCACTTGGCCTCTATTGTCTGCTGCACGTGCCGGATCAGATTAAAGATGTCCGCTGCTTTGGCACCGCCGCAGTTCAGAATAAAGTTGGCGTGACGTTCGGCAATCTGGGCCTGACCAATTTGGAAGCCTTTGAGCCCTGATGCCTCAATCAACCAGCCAGCACTGTGGAGCTTGGGATTACGAAAGACACTGCCACAGCTGGGTAAATGATAGGGCTGGGTAGAGCGGCGCTGCTCTAAATCGGCGGCAGTGGCTGCCTTAATGACTTGGGGGTCGCCCCCTGTCTGGAGTTTGAAGATGGCTTGGGTAACGATGCGACCATCGCGTTGCAAAACGGATGTGCGATATTGATAAGCAAGGGCTTCGGGGAGCAGTGTTTCTAAACTACCGTCGGGGTTAACCACCTCGGTCTCTACCAAAATTTGCTCGGTATCACAGCCATGTGCGCCCGCATTCATCACAACCGCACCGCCAACGGTCCCCGGAATGCCGACAGTCCATTCCAGACCGCTCCAGCCATGCTTGGCAGCTTTCCAGGCCA
>JBCCRZ010000575.1:0-4382 GCA_039200855.1 Cyanobacteria bacterium P01_D01_bin.44
GCGGCTTGCACCACAAAGATATCGACCGGTTGCACAAACTGGCTCAATGCCCCCGGATTAATGAAGCCAGCGGCCTGAGATGAAACCGATTTGCCCAAGAGTGAGCCGACAATCGCCTGGGTGCCCAGCAGCGTCAGCAGCATCCCGACCAGGCTGATAATAATGCCGACGCGAATTTTTTGAGCGGCATCTTTGGGCTTAGGGCGCAGATCGGGGTTGCTGGTGCGCAGTTTGCGACCCAAACGGGTATAGCTCCAAGCCCAGAAGGCTCCGATATAAATGGTTAACAGCCCCAGCACTGCCAGCCCCAGCCCCGCGCCCGTGCCAGGGTTGCCCCCGCCTGTGTTAGCGGCCCGTGCCCCCAGCGTGGCTGAGGCAAAGATCAGCACCATGCTAGAAATCACGGCCAGCACCGCCTGGGACCAAAAACTGATCCAGCCGACTAGTCGGAAGGAATTTGCAATGCGACGGACCGCAGGGGGTAAGGAGTAGCCAAGTTCACCAGTCATATTGAGTGATTTTAGACGAGGGGCAGCGTTACTGTGTGGAAATGAACATAATTATTGTAGGAGGGCGGGGTCTTTTGGAGGATTTAATAAATCGAAATGTTGTAGTTGGGTTAGGAGTTAGGAGTTAGGGGTGATAAAAAAATGAGTGCTGTGTTTGATCGCTACAAGAATTTGCTGACGGATTTAATAGCGCGATACCAGGCCAAGGCCGACTATCTGGCGATTCGGCTGGAGCAGTCTGAGGGCACTGATATTTTGTTGCGAGGGGGGCAGGTAGAGACCCTGAGCGAGGGCATCTCCATTGGGGGGCAGGTGCGGGTGTGTCATAAGGGCGGCTGGGGGTTTGCAAGCTTTAACCGACTGGACCACTTGGAGGCGCGGATGGGGGATGCGATCGCAGCCGCTCGCTTAATCGGCGATGACGAAACCTTGCTGGCCCCCATCGATATCATCCAGGCCACCCAAATCTTGCCCCTGAGCGGCACCGACCCCCGTCAGGTGCCCCTGGCCCGTAAAAAGGCGCTGTGTCACCACTACGACGACATCCTCAAAAGCGGCGGTGATCAAATTACCACCACCGTTGTCCGCTATGGCGATAGCTATCAGCACATGCTGCTAGCCACCTCAGACGGCACCCTGATCGAGCAAGGCTGGGCCGATATTGAGATGCGCTTTGCCGCCACTGCCCGTGAGGGCGACACCGTCCAAACCGGGCGTGAGACCACCGGCTCTCGCAACGCCTACGAAGATTTAGCAGGTTTAGACGCTCAGGTGCGCGGAGCCGCTGAGCGGGCCGTCACCGCCCTCACCTTACCGCCGGTCAAAGGGGGGACCTATGACGTAGTGATCGATCCGATCTTGAGCGGCCTGTTTGTCCACGAAGCCTTTGGTCACCTGTCCGAGGCCGACATGGCCTACGAAAACCCAGATCTGCTCGAAGTGATGACCTTGGGACGGCGGTTTGGGCCAGACAATCTGCAAATTTACGATGGGGCTTCCCCCGCCGGTCATCGCGGCAGCTATTTTTACGATGACGAGGGCACCCCCGCCAGCACCACTCAACTGATCGAAGACGGTGTCCTGGTGGGGCGACTGCACTCTCGTGAGACAGCGGGCAAGCTAGACGAGACGCCTACCGGCAATGCCCGCTGTCTCAGCTATCACTACCCGCCGATTGTGCGCATGACCAATACCTGGATCGCTCGGGGAGAAACCCCGGTTGCGGAGTTGTTGTCTGGCATCACCGAAGGGGTTTATGCCCGTAACTGGCTGGGGGGACAGACCAACGGCGAGATGTTTACCTTCGCCGCCGGAGAAGCCTGGATGATTCGCGATGGCGAGTTGGCCGAGCCTGTACGTGATGTCAATCTCTCGGGCAATGTGTTTAGCACCCTCAGCGACATCGAAGGGATTGGTGATGACTTCTATTGGGATGAGTCTGGCGGCTGTGGCAAGGGCGGACAGGGCGGTTTGCCAGTCGGCTGCGGTGGCCCGAGCTTGCGGATTCGCAATGTGGTGATTGGGGGAGAGGCCGATGAAGACTGATTTATTTTGCCCCTACTCCGCTGCGGGTTGGCTGCCAACTTGCCGCTGTCGCAAATATCCGCCTAGCAAAACGCCCACCAGCACACTGGCAAGATTCGCTGCCTGAAACCAGAGCGGCTCTTGCCCCTGACTCCTAGATACTGAAATACCCCACATCATCGTCGACATCACCGCCAGACCCAGGGCATGTCCCAGGGGAGCAGCTGGTGCCGCCAAACCTGTCACATAGCCACCCCCGAGGGCTGCAAATAGGCCAAAGAGGACAGCAAAGACCATAAACTCGGTATTCACGACATGGGTTGGGTTGCTCAGCCAGACCGAAAACAGCAGCGCCACCGCCACGCTCATTGTCAGGTATCCCACTACCACGGCCACGACGCTACGCATTTAGCTTCTCCTTAAACTCGGTTCACTCTAGAATTGTACAGCTGAGTGTTAGATGTTAATCTTCGCGATAACCCCCGGTCAAAATGTCCTTAACTCCTCCGCTTAAAGCTACGATTATCGGCTGTGGATATGTGGGTATGGCCGTGGCTAAATGCTGGCGGCAACAGAGGCTGACGGTAACCGCTACCACCACCCGCCCTGAGCGCATCCCTGAGTTAGAAACCGTCGCTGCTCGGGCTGTGGTGCTCACTGGCAGTGACCCCGGTGCCCTGCAAGACTGCCTGGGCGATCAGCAGGTGGTGCTGGTCTGCGTGGGTTCCAAGCGCGGCACTAGTTATGCTAATACCTATCTAAAGACGGCTAAAACCCTGGTGGAGGTTTTGCCCCAGACCCCGGTGCAGCAGTTGATTTACACCAGCACCTATTCCGTCTACGGTCAGCACCATGGCCGTTGGGTTACTGAGGAGATGCCAGCAGAGCCTATCACCGACAATGGCAAGATAATTGCTACCGCCGAGCAAACCTACCTCTCTGCGGCCTGCCCTAATCAAAAGGTGTGCCTCTTTCGTCTGGGGGGCATTTATGGCCCCGGTCGAGAGCTGGCGAAAATCTACGGTCGCTCAGCGGGGCAGACCCGCCCTGGCAGCGGCAAAGAAGCCAGCAACTGGGTTCACCTTGACGACATTGTTGGGGCCATTGACTTTGCCCGTGAGCAGGGGCTAGACGGTCTCTATAACCTGGTGCAAGACGAGATTCCGACGGTCAAAGCGCTGATTGATCAGGTGTGTCAGTACAACAACCTTGCGCCGATTCGCTGGGACCCCAGCCAACCCAGCGCTCGCCCTTATAATGCGAAAGTTTCAAACCAAAAACTAAAGGCAGCAGGCTACCGGTTTGTTCACCCGACATTCTCCTATTAAGAATGTTCAACCGATGGCCGCTTCGTGAAATCGCAATGATGTCGCCTACCAAGATGGGTTGGTCTACACAGTTTGATATGTGCCCCGCCCCCAGACCGAGCTGAGCCGCAGTGGTGCCCTGGATGGCATCGTAATCGATCGTGAAAATGGCTTTAGTGCCCAGGGGTGCGCCTATATTGGCCCATAGTCACATTGACCAAATACCGTTAAGGTAGACTAGGCCAGCCATCAAATATAGCTAATATAGCGAAATGCTAAGGAGTCAACCATGGCACAGGCAAAGCAAGGCGATACGGTTCTGATTCACTACACTGGCAAGCTTGATGATGGGTCAGTTTTTGACTCTTCTATAGAGCGTGACCCGCTAGAGTTTTCTATCGGTGCAGGTCGCGTCATTCCTGGCTTTGAATCTGCTGTGCTCGGCATGGTTCCAGGCGAGTCAAAGGTAGAGACGATTCCCTCTGAGCAGGCCTATGGCCCCCGTCGCGAAGAAATGGTGGTGCAGGTAGATCGCGCCCAGATTCCAGAAGAAATCCCCCTGGGGGTGGGTGTGCAGCTTCAGATGCAAGGCCCTCAAGGGCAGCAGGTGCCGGTGATGGTGACTGAAGTGTCTGATGCGAAGGTCACCCTGGATGCGAATCATCCTCTGGCGGGCGAGAATCTCACGTTTGAAATCCAGCTGGTTGAGATCCAAGGGTAAGGCCAATCCATCCCTAGGCCCCTCCCAGGAGGGGATAGGTTATCCCGCCTTGCAAATATCCAAGTGGGTAATCTTATTGAGTCTTGGTTCCTTACTCTGGAAAAGTGCGGCTGATCACTGTAGCTATCTATACTGCTGCTGCCTAGTCAGGTCTGCGGAGTTCGGTACGTCTATCTAAAAGATCTTATGCCCAGTTCCTATAGTTTTGCGGCGGCTCAGCGTCTGCTGATCAAGCCGTTCGAAAGACCGGGTTTTATCGCGTTGTTTATCCTGGCGACTTGTGTGAGTCAGTGGGGGGCACAATTTGTGGTGTCTCGCCCC
>JBCCRZ010000576.1:0-4364 GCA_039200855.1 Cyanobacteria bacterium P01_D01_bin.44
AAGGTCTGAATGGGTGTGGGCCGGTACGACCGTGTTTCAGCAGCCGTCCGACCAGATTGGAGCGGCGGCCCTCATTCGCCACCTGGGAGATGAGGGAAAGATCGACATCGTTGGAGCGCCAAAGGGCCTACAGCTGGTGGTTCTCTCAAATACAGTCTTTAAAGCCCGCTTGGCTGCTTCGCTAGACTCGTCAGAAAAGCTCAGCGTTGAGGCGGGCACGCGGTTTGGGATTTTCGAAGATGAACCCGCTGCGGATAACCATGTCAAGATTGTGCTGCCTGACGGGGTTTTGAAGGGGCAAAAAGATCGTCTAGAGTGGTTTGCCTATAAGGGGCATATCAAAATCTTGGGGACTGAGGCGGGCAACCAGCCACAGGATCCGGCGGAGCCGCCTAAGACTAAAATTGAGTCGCCTGATCGGGGTGATCCGATTACGGTGCCTAAATTAGGGACAGTTTATCTGGGTGAGCCGATTATCGAAGGGGGCCATTTTAGCTGGGCAGAGGCCACCAAAAACGGTCAGCGAATCCCGGCGGATGAGACTGTGGTCAACAATATTATTAAAATCGCCAAGGTGATGGAAGAAGTCCGTGAGTTTTTAGGGGAGAAACCGATCACGGTGAATTCGTGGTACCGAGATCCGACCACCAATCGCCGGGTCGGCGGTGCATCGCGATCGCGACATCTGGTCGGGGATGCGGTCGACTTTACAGTACAGGGGATCTCACCCCCCGAGGTCAATCGTCGTTTAGAGCCTTGGTGGGGCGACCGGGGCGGTATCGCCAGTGCCAGTAGCTTTACCCACCTTGATGCTCGGGGTCACAAAGCCCGCTGGAGCTACGGGTTCTAGACATGCAGAGATTTCAAGACGCCTTTATCTCCTACGGGCGGGCAGACAGCAAGCAGTTTGCCAAGCATCTCAACGATCGGCTAGTTGAAGCGGGGTTAGAAGTTTGGTTCGATTTTGACGATATCCCACTGGGGGTGGACTATCAAAATCAAATCAACGACGGCATCGAAAAAGCAGACAACTTTGTCTTTATCATTTCACCCCACTCAGTAAACTCAGACTACTGTGCCAAAGAGATTGAGCTGGCGTTAAAGCTAAATAAGCGCATTATTCCGCTGCTGCATGTGGAGGAGATTAGCCTGGAGACCTGGCAACAGCGTCACCCTTACGATCAGGCGGCTGACTGGGAAGCGTACCGCGATCAGGGACTCCATAGCAGCTTCCCCAATATGCACCCCGAGATTAGCAAGATCAACTGGGTGTATTTTCGCGAAGAGTTGGACGATTTTGAGGCAGGGGTAGTCGGCTTACAGTCAATCCTGGCGCGACAGCAGGGATACGTGCGTCAGCATACGCTGTTATTGGACAAAGCCCTTGAGTGGCAGCAGCATCAACGGCAGTCGACCTATCTGCTCACGGGGGATGCCCTGGCAGAGGCGGAGACCTGGCTGCACACTCGGTTTAAGGAAGAACAGCCGCCCTGTTTGCCCACTGAGCTGCACTGTGAGTTTGTCACTGAAAGTCTGAAGGGCGCTGATGATCAAATGACCCAGATTTTCGTGTCCTACAGCGAAGAGGATATTGAAATCCAGGAGAAAATTCGTAAACGCCTGGTGCGAGAGGGCTTTACGGTTTGGATTAACACCCAAGATATCCAAACCGCCGAAGACTTTCAGGGGGCGATTAATCGGGGGATTGAAAAAGCCAACACTATTGTCCTGCTGCTCTCACCCAATTCACTGGCGTCGAAATACTGTCGGCAAGAAATAGACTATGGTCGCAAATACCACAAGCGGATTATCCCACTCCTGGTAAAGCATACCGATCTGGACACGTTGCCAGATGATCTGCGGACCTTGCAATTTATTGATTTCTCTACCCTGGCGTCTGAGACCCATTTTGATCGAGCCGTAGATGAGCTCATTCGCGCCCTGGGTGAGGCGGCTGACTATGCCAATCAGCATAAGCGGATTTTGGTCAAGGCCCTGGCCTGGGAGCGGCAGGGTCGCGATCGCAAATTCCTCCTACGCGGCACGGCCTTTACCGAGGCCCAGGCCTGGTTAGCCCAGCCGGTGCCGGTCAATCTCACCCCCACCGATCTCCACGAAACCTATCTTCAAGCCAGTCAGGGCGGCAATCAGTTTTATGACGCCTTCATTTCTTACGGTCGAGCCGATAGCAAAGTCTTTGCCACCCAGCTTGATCAGCGGTTGAGAGAGCAAGGGCTCCAAGTCTGGTTTGACCAAAACGACATTCCCATGGGGGTCGACTATCAGCAGCAAATTGACGACGGCATTGAAAAATCCCACACCTTTTTGTTTGTCATTGCCCCCCACTCGGTTAACTCACCCTACTGCGCCAAAGAGATTGAGCTAGCCGTCCGACTCAACAAACGGATTTTGCCGATTTTGCACGTTGAGGAAATTAGCTATTCGACCTGGAAGTCACGCAACCCAGGCAAAAGCGGGGATGACTGGCAGCGATATAAATCGCAGGGCAAGCACGCCAGTGAGCCCAATCTGCACCCCAACATCAGTAAGATCAACTGGATCAAAGCGCGGCAAGAGATCGACGATGTTGAGGCCGCCCTGGCTGAGCTGGTCGAGCTAATTCACCGCCATGAGGGATATGTTCAGCAGCACACGGAGTTTTTGATCAGGGCACTCGCCTGGGATCGCCATCAGCGACAAACGTCCTATCTGCTCATGGGGGAAGACCGTCTGAATGCTCAGGTCTGGCTGACAAAACAGTTTGAGCATGAGCAACCGCCCTGCTTGCCCACGGCACTCCACGCTGAATTTATCACCGAGAGTACCAAAGCCGCCGACGGCGGCATGACCCAGGTATTTATCTCCTATGCTCAAGAAAACCGTCAGGTCAAAGAGCAAGTGCAACGCCATTTGCTCCAGGCGGGGATCACCGTCTGGGCCGACACGGTAGATATCCACACAGGCGAAGATTTTGAGGTCGCGATCCAACGCGGGGTTGAGGAAGCGGACAACATTGTCTACCTGATCTCGAAACCCGCCCTGATGTCAGCCTACTGCCAGCAAGAGATTGAACAGGCCCTGGCGCTCAACAAGCGGATTATTCCCATCCTGCTGGAGGAGCTTGATCTCAGCCAGCTCTCCGAAGAAGTCAAAACCATTCAGTTTATTAACCTGGCTGATAACCAAGTTTCGTTAGATCTAGAAGAAGATCTCGCCAAGCTGCTGCGAACTATTCGCCAGGAGGCCCCCTACTACGGGCAGCATAAGCAGCTGCTGGTGCGGGCACTCAAATGGCAGCAACAAAAGCAAAATCCCAGTTTGTTGCTGCGGCGACAGGCGCTGAAAAAATATACTGCCTGGGCTCAAATTGCGAAAGATCGACCTTTGCATAAGGCCCTGCCATTGCAGCTCCAGTTCCTGGCGGCCAGCCAGGCCCAGCCCCCCGAACAAACCCTGGGGGTCTTTATCAGCCACCATGTGGATGATATTGATTTTTCACAACGGTTGAACGAGACGCTGTTGATCCAGGGCAAGAGTACCTGGTTTACACCGGGCGGGGCCGAAGCGGATACAGAAACACCCCAGGACACTCAACAGGCGATTGATAATGCTGAGAATTTTGTATTTTTGCTGTCGCCGAGTTCGGTGCGTGCCAAGGCGTGTTTAGCCGAGCTAGCTTACGCGCAGTCGCGCCAAAAACGGATTGTGCCAGTGATCTATCGAGATGTGCTCAAATCGACGCTACCAGGGGGTATTGAGTCGATCCCCTGGAGTGATTTTCGACAACACGATGGCGACTTTTTGGTCAACTTTGGCGAGTTGTTTCGCACCTTAGAGAGCGACCCAGAGCATGTGCGATCGCACACCCGCCTCCTGGTCAAAGCCACGGAATGGGACGCGGCCAATCGGGACGACAGTTTTTTGCTGCGGGGAAAGGATCTCTCAGAGTCAGAACAGTGGCTCAGGCAGTCGGCGAATAAAGTCCCTCAACCGGCGGATCTGCAACGGGATTATATCCAGACAAGTCAGGCCCTACCGTTTAAAAAAATCAAGCTCAGGGCAGTGGCCATCACCACGATTCTAACGACCCTGGCGGTCTCTGCTGTCCGCCTGTTGGGTGGCCTCCAACCGTTAGAAGCCCGAGTTTATGATCAGTTCCTCCGGCTGCGCCCCAGTGAGGCTGGGCAAGATCAGCGATTGCTCATTGTCGAGGTCGATAGCCTTAGCGGTCAGTGGCTGCGCGAACAGACGATTAACGGTCCCTATGACCCTGGCCTTGGCACGATTCCAGAAAAAGCGCTGGATGAAGCCCTGGAGATTTTAGACCGCCACGATGCCCGTTTGATTGGTCTGGATTTCTTTCG
>JBCCRZ010000577.1:0-4363 GCA_039200855.1 Cyanobacteria bacterium P01_D01_bin.44
ATATTAGATTGGTTTTTGAAACTTCGACGCTAGCCCAAGCTTAGATGACTTCTAACTCAGCTTCGGTGAGGTGGGCTTTGAAAGGGCGCTTGGCACCTTCTACCTCAAACTGCACAATTACCGGGAAATTAGGACTGATCGCGCGCCCCTTCCAGTCAGTCAAAATATTTACGATGGTCCCTTCCATACCTTGGGCATTGTGGGGTTTGTTACGACTTAAGGGGTGGTGATACAAGGTCACAGGTGCGCTAATGCGAACGCGATCGCCAACTTTCATAGGAGTCTTTAATTCAGTTTCTTGGGCAGTATTTTCCTGGGCTATAACGGTCGCTTGAGACAGCATATTATTTGAGTTTTGATGTCAACGTCGGAGTTTTACTATCTTTGCATAGGATTGTCCCTGGCTGAAGAGAGTTTACCAACCTAAATGTTGTTAAAGGGCAGTGGGGAGGTAGCGAGTAGTGGGTAATGGGTGAATTCTGGTTTTCACCCATTACCCACTACTCGCTACCCAAAATCCTATTCCTCTGGCAAAGTAATTTCTGGTGCTGTCGGTCTAGGCTGCCAGGTGCGCCAGCCAATATAACCAGCGACCCCCAAGCCCGCCAGTAATAGCAGCGTCAGGAGGGCCTTGAGCAGGGGTACAAGCGAGCGGCGGGGACGGCCATCATCCAGGGTGTCAACGCCAGTCAGGTCTTCTTCAGTTTCGCCATAGAGCAGGGCTTTAGAGGCTTCGGTGAGCTCTGTTTCCTGCATGAGGTCCTGCTGGGTAATCAGTTTACCGGTTTCGATGGTGGGGGCGGTAGGTCCAGCAAATTGGCAGTGCATCAACACAACAGCAACGTTATCATGGCCATTTTTCTGGTTGGCGAGCTCAATCCAGGAGTCAACGGCTGAGCTTAAGGATACGATATTGGTCACGATCAAACCGATATAGTTCGCCCAAGATTCTTCGACCCGATGATGATCACTGAGCCCATCTGAACACAGCAGTAAGACGCCTTCTTCATCGAGGATAAAGCGCTGAATATGGGGCTTGAGATACTCGGACTCACGGGTGCCGATGGCCTGGGTCAGGGCGCTGGCGTCGGGACGCTGCTGGGCCGCTTTGAGTAGAGACCTGCCGGTGGTGACCTCACGGGTGACGATATCATCATCTATGGTCAGTTGATGGCAATATTCAGGGGTAATCCAGTAGGCGCGACTGTCACCCACATGGGCAATGTAAAGCTCATTGACGTCTTCCCAACCTTCCCCCACAGGGATGCGCTGGGGTAGCTGTAATGCGACTACCAGGGTGGTCCCCATGCGTTGCCGTTCTAGCCGTCCCTGGTTGTCGTTTTGACTGGCCACTAGATTATTAGCAACGCGAATAGCAGCCTCAATTTGCTCGATGACCAGGTCTGGCGGCATGGGGGCATTTTGCTCGGTGGCTTCCAGGAGGAGTCCCCTGAGCTGTAGCTGTAGCGATCGCACCACAATTTGACTCGCCACTTCGCCCCCGGCATGGCCCCCGACCCCGTCGCAGACAATGCCCAGCCTGGGTAATAGGGGCAGATCGGCGGTGCTCGTCCGCTTAAACTCTGCCCGACTGGGGTAGCAGGCATCTTCGTTTTGCTTTTGTTGGGGACCAGGGCTGGTCCCGCCCGCGATCTGTAGATTGACAGAGAAAGGAATGGCCTCATTGAGCAACAGATGATTGAGCGCGTCTAACAGTGATTCAAGATTGGCCTCGGTTAGCTGATCGCAGATTTTTTCGAGGGTGGGGGCTAGGGAGGGATGGGCAGTGGGTAATAAGGTCCGCCAAATATCGGCTAAATCTTCTAGAGTGGGCTGTTTGGGCTCACTTGCTAAGGCAATCAGCCGAATCCGCCAGCCCTCAATGCGAATATTGTTAAGAGTTAATAGACTCGCAGCTACACCCAGGTTGGCTAGGG
Source organism: Cyanobacteria bacterium P01_D01_bin.44 (assembly GCA_039200855.1). Lineage (GTDB taxonomy): Bacteria > Cyanobacteriota > Cyanobacteriia > Phormidesmidales > Phormidesmidaceae > SIO4C1. Next base: position 1,938 of record JBCCRZ010000577.1, read on the forward strand.
GCTGCCACAGCTCGAGCATCTGCCAGAGCCAGTAGACTTGCCGAAAGGCGGTGGTTCTCTCCCAGCCTTGATTTAGCGTGGGAAATAGTCTACCCCCTCGATCAACCGGCACATTGCTGAGCAGTAAAATTGGTTCTCCGTCCTGGTGGCAAACACCGTACACCGTAGGGAGGTGCAATTGGTGTGAATAGGCCTGCAGGTATGGCTGGGCAAAGGTGGGAATCGCGTCTGGGGCTTTAGGCTGTTCGGGGGCTTGGGTATCGAGCCAAACACAGGGGGAAACCACCTTATATCGGTCATCGATCACCTGACCCAGGGGAATCTCGCTCACCCCATCTCCGAGTGCCCAAACATGTTGTTTGTATGGATATTTACTTAGGTCAGGACTGCTCATATCGAAAACATTTAAGAAAACTCAGGAGTCAGGAGATAAAAGCCGGGGGGCCAGGTTGTCGGTTAAACATCTCATTTGCTCACGCGTACCCCCCAAAACCTTTCTGAAACCTGACGCTTGGATTGTCACCAAATCAGCGTTTGCTAGCCCCGTGGGGTACCCCGTTTTAGCTCAGCCAAAAAGAATAGACCCATGTTAATCGCAAAGCGAACGGTTGGCTATTAGCTTTGGGCCCTGATTTAGAGATTGATATAGACCGCTGTTTGAGGCTCAGATTTGGGCAAGTTGCTTATTAGTTCTTCATGTATAGAATCAAACTCGATTTTGCTGAATTATTCTGGAGATAGAAAGGCCTATCGTTGCTCCACACTATGAGTTTGGACTGTGAGTTTGGACTATGAGTTTGACTTTATTTTGGGTGGTAGTTGGGGTCACGCTTTGTTTCATGGAGCTGATGATTCCCACTGCGTTTTTAGAATCAGCCCTGGGGATTAGCGCGCTGGCCGTGGCGCTACTCTCTATGGTGGTGCCCCAGTTCAGCCTGCAGGTGGCGCTATGGATGGTGCTGTCGCTGACGGCATTTTGGGCGTTGCGGCGGTTTATCCCCAACAAAACACCCCCCGCGCTGCGCGAGTCCACCGAGGCCAGAACGCTAACCTCCATTGCCCCTGGTCAAGCGGGGCGGGTCATTTACGAGGGGAATTCTTGGCAGGCACGCTGTAGTGATACGCAAGCTGCGATCGCAGCCAATCAGCATGTCGTTGTGATTGGTCGCGAAGGGAATACCTTAATTGTGATGCCAGAGAATATTCTGCAAAGTTAACGCTCAGCCGATTTCTCTTGATGACACTACCTTAATGACATTACTTAGTTTTTATCGGTTTTTAGGAGTAGCTCAATGAACCCGTTTGGATTTCTTATTTTGCTGGCGCTAGGCGGCTCAGTCGCAGCTGGCTCGATTCGAATTGTCAATGAAGGGGATGAAGCCCTGGTGGAGACCCTGGGTAAGTATAACGGCAGAAAGCTGAGACCCGGTCTTAATTTCACCATGCCGTTTCTCGATAGAGTTACCCATAAACAGACCATCCGGGAACGGGTGCTGGATGTGCCGCCTCAGCCCAGCATCACCCGCGACAACGTGTCGATTACGGTGGATGCCGTGGTCTACTGGCGGATTATCGACCTCGAAAAAGCGGCCTATAAAGTTGAGAACCTCCATGCCGCCATGGTCAACCTGGTGCTCACCCAGATTCGGGCTGAGATGGGCAAGCTCGAACTCGATGAAACCTTTACTGCTCGCGCCGATATCAACGAAACGCTGCTGAGGGAACTGGATATCGCGACTGACCCGTGGGGGGTCAAAGTCACCCGCGTCGAGCTGCGCGACATTATGCCCTCAAAAGCCGTCCAAGACTCGATGGAGTTACAAATGACGGCTGAACGTAAAAAGCGTGCCGCCATTCTCACCTCAGAGGGTGAAAAGGAGGCCGCCATCAACACCGCCAAAGGGAAAGCGGAAGCAGACGTGCTGAATGCAGAGGCCCGAAAAAAATCGGCTATCCTGGACGCGGAAGCTCAGCAAAAGGCAATTGTGCTTGAAGCTCAGGCCGTGCGACAGCAGCAGGTGCTCCAGGCCCAGGCAATCTCAGATGCGATGCAGGTAATTGGCCAAAAGCTCAAAACCGATCCTCAGGCTCGGGAGGCGCTGCAATATTTGCTGGCCCAGGGCTATCTCGATATGGGTCAAAAAATTGGGGCTAGCGACAGCAGCAAAATCATGTTTATGGATCCCCGCAGTATTCCGGCCACATTAGAAGGGATGAAGTCGATTGTGGGCGATATGGGGGATGGCGGATTGTAGATGATGACAAGCAGATAGTCACAAGATCTTTGGCAATCTCGGCAAGGGTATGGGTTAAAGTCTAAGTGAAACAGTCCTATGCCTTACAGCCTTAGAAATCGCCATGTCAGGTGAGCCTGTCGTTCTTAAACTTATCTGGGAAGATCCTCTGACCGGAAATTCCCATAGTGC
>JBCCRZ010000578.1:0-4360 GCA_039200855.1 Cyanobacteria bacterium P01_D01_bin.44
ACATCAGCAGACTGATGGACACGATAACCTGACTGCTGCAAATGCCAGCCTAAAAGCGATCGCAAATGGGGGTTTCCCTCAATAACTTGAATAGTCGCTATGCCCACCAGTTTTCTCTACACAAGATCCGAAAATTGAGAATAAACATAACAAAGCGTTAATCGGGTTTTTGTAACGGCAACTACTCACCGTTTTGTCTCGCTGGTGGATCTGCTGAACTTCTTAAAGTGGTCAAAGATTGACCGCCTCGAACGCTAGACGCTGCTTTTACTTTTGTAGAGTATCTACAGCCATAGCTCTATCCCGCAGTCACATAGCCTTCTACATGGCAGTTGAGCAAATGGCGATGGTTAGCTGATGCGATCGCAGAGCACCATCAACCTGGTAAAGTTCAAAAAGTCGGATTGTCACACCGGCAGGATTTCTTGACAATCGATTATTAAACTATTGCCAACTTGATGATCCGTGATCTTTTGCGACTTTTTGTTACAAAGCGCACTTACATAGCCTGGCAGCATTGCAGATTATTATTTGGGTGAGAGCAAAACATCAACATGCTTCAAGATGTCAAGTCGGTCCGGTACTATCAGCGAATTACTGATGCTTTGGTTGACCACTGGAATCGGGGATATCGCACGGATGAACTGCGGCTCTTTTTTGAAGGATACATTTCAGCGCTGCGCCACACCGATGCTTTAGAACCCTATTTGATCCATCGTTTGGAAGACGAAGTCTTGCGCTTCCTTCTAGACCCTTCAAATTTTCACCCCACAGAGCCCGAATTCGATCACGGCTACTATTGACCTCTACTGGTCCCTTCTTAAAGGCTCCCAACAGCAAGTTAGGACGCCGCCGCAGACCGCAGTTGTCCTCACCGTCTAAAACTCTTCAGCTGCTGGCAGAGATTGTTGCCTAGCCTCAAACGAAATCCCATGAAGACTGCCATCGCTCTTGTCTGCCATCCTCAAGGTAAAAGTAGGATGACATCAGCGCAGTAACGTAGTGAATTTGGGATTATTTGCCGAGCAAACGGCCTGACGATTACATCAGCCCAGAAAGCTGAATTGGCAAAACCGTATAGTGGATCTGTTCTCATCGAGTTGATTGGAGTCAGTCAATCAACCCAGCCAAGTGACCACCATCCCTGCCAAATCAATCGGCGCAGGCACCATTTCACCCCGGAAATCGAGCAGTTGCACTAGCAATAAATAGGCGACCGCTAACAACAGCGACAGTGCTCCGGTGATAATCGCGACAATCTTAGGACGATTCATAGCAGCGCAGTTCCGATACCCTACAATACGATTCTCAGGACGTGAGCCTTTAGCATCCTTTGCCAATCGGTGCTTCACTGCTCTAGCGTGACATAAAACGGTGTTGTCATGAGTGCTTCAATTCCGAGTTTTATCGAGTCGCCAGTTGACTTGCCTGCCCCCGCTGTGGTGCAGACTTACAACCTCACCAAAACTTATCGCACGGGCTTTTGGCTCAATCAACTAGTCACCCCGTTGAGTCAATGCAACTTATCTGTGCAGCCGGGTGAAACCTTTGGGCTGTTAGGGCCAAACGGCGCTGGCAAAACGACCTTGCTCAAGCTCTTGTTAGGGATCGTTCGCCCAACGAGTGGTCGAGCCACGGTGCTAGGCCAGCCAGTCGGCGATCGCACCGTCAAGCATCGCGTCGGCTATCTGCCTGAAAATGCCTACTTTTATGACTATTTAACGGGACACGAACTGCTGCGATACACGGCGGGCCTCTTTGGACTCTCAGCGCGCCAGCAGCGCCAGCGCATTTCACAGCTGTTAGACATGGTCGGGCTCGATCCCCAAACCATTCATAAAAAGCCACTCAAAAAGTATTCCAAGGGTATGCTGCAGCGGGTCGGACTGGCTCAAGCCATCATCAACGACCCCGATATCGTCTTTCTTGACGAGCCCATGTCCGGGCTTGACCCCACTGGTCGATTCCGCGTTAGGGAAGTCATCATGACCCTGAAAGAAAAAGGCAAAACGATTTTCTTCAATAGCCACGTTTTGTCTGATGTCGAAGCTATTTGCGATCGCGTCGCCATTCTTGACCGGGGAGAACTGCTTTGCGTCGGTACCCTGGACGAGCTGTTGGGTGGGGCTACCGACTATCACATTGCCGGGCGCGGCGGCAATCTCGAAGTTTTAGAAAAATGGTTGACTGATCTGAAATTTCAGCAGGGATTGTGGCACGGCACACTCAATGGTGAACCTTACGATTTTCTATCGAGTCTTCGAGGCATGGGCGGGGAAATTATTGACTTACAACTGGCGCGCAATTCTTTGGAAGAGTTTTTCCTAAAGGAAATTGATAAAAATCGAGAGCCTTAATGAAGGTGATTAGGGTATATGCGCACAAATACGTGGTTTTGTGTATGATTTTCGATAGGATTAAGCTGTTTATACTGATCGCTGAGCGTAACAAAATGGGTATCTTACCCCTAAACGTACTTACAGAAAGTCGTTTTTTGTAAAAGGGTTAGTTAAAATCTCTCAGGGTCTTCAGGGCATGCCTGCTGTAGTTCATGGATAATACACAGGCGTTATCTACAGGAATTTCATACGCTGAGTCTAGTTCAGGTTTTTTGGGCGCTGGTTAGCTATTATTTAGGCTGCTAGCTGCTTTGCTGGCGGATATTTTCCGTCAGCTACTGTTGAATTCCATTTCGGACTTGCTATTTAGGGTGAGCCAACATGATTCCTAATCGTCGTCACAATCCTCGCACATCTCGCCGCTCTCGCCGGCCCTTCAAGCACTTTATGCAGGCGGCATTCCGCTGGCTGTGGTGGGTGACCGGCAACCGTCGGCGATCGCCACAGGCGGGTTTCGTGTTCCCGACCACGCTGCTGCTGTTGTTGATGGTGACGCTCACCGCCACAGCGCTTACCTATCGCACTTTTAGCCGCAGCAATCAGGCGATCGTTCAGCGCCAGCAGCAGGTTATTTACAACGCCGCCACCCCGGCAATTGACCGCGCTAAATCCAAATTGGAATTTGTCTTCCAAAGCGACAATCGCTTTCCCAGCGGTTTGCCTCCCAGTGACCAGCTCGCTAACCTAATGCTGCAGGAAGGTAACTGGATTGCCAATGCGACTGTGCTTGGAATTGCTAACCTTGGGCTTGATCCGGCTACTGATGATCCTTACAGTCTTCCTGGTGAAACTCGAGTTGACATTAACGATGATGGAGAACTCGATAATGCTTGGATGTTCCAAACGGATGAGGATTTAGACGGAGACGGCCAGGGAGAATACGTCGTTTATTCGATTTTGGTTGATCACCAAGGTCCTAGAGAACTTGATACGGTTGACATCTCTAACCCTAACGAACAGACCAAAGCCAACGCGCTGGTAACCCGAACTGGACCGCTTGCTACCACCGAAGCTACGCCGGCTTGCCAAGGGGCGCGTAGTGAGGGGGGGTGGCAGTCTGTTACGAGTGCTAATGCTGCCTCGCTACACAAAAACTTTCAGGTCAACGCTCTGGTCGTTCGAAGTCGCGACTTCGATAATGGCACTGTCAATCCAGTGGTGGAAACGCTGGAGTTTCAGCAGTCTCGCATTGCTGCCAATGCCAACAACTGGGGCGCTTGGTTTCGCTACGACTTAGAGATTCACCCCGGTCCCGACTTTAACTGGAACGGGGCCATGCATACGGACGGTAATTTGATCTTGGAAAAGGCTGATGCCGATGGCATTACGCCCTATATGGTAAGCTCCTTCAACTCCTGCGTTTATAGCCAGGCCTCTTCTGAGATTACGCTGGGCGAGTTTGACAGTGATGGCACATCGGGACTTGATTTAACCTACGGTGCTGGTGCGGTTGGCGATTTCCAGGGACAGGCAATCGCGGCAAAAATCGGCGATGACGCTTACATGGGCGGTGGCGAAAATGTCGTTATGCACGTGTTTAATGGCGACGGCGTTGCACCAGAACAGGAAAATTTCAATACCGGCACTGATTCCGTTGATAACAATGGCGGTCGTCCTTCTGATGTGGCGATGAACCCGCTGGTTCTCTTCACTCAGGGCCGAGAATCTCACAACTCTCCGCAGCAGTGGGATCGTGACGCTGATTGGGCTACTGGCGTTTTTACTCAGGCCGGCGAAGAGCGCGTTCGTAATGCCCCTACGGCCCGTCCCTTTGTAGACGACTTCTTTAGGGCTGATGATCGCTGGGGACCGAGTCCTCGATACGACAGTACCGACACTAACTTGGACGTTACTTTGGTAGACAGTGGTGCCGGTGCTGACCCTCAATATCCAACAATTGGTGACGATATTGACCAAACTGACGGCGTGATTGCTGCCGGAGTCGAAGAAACGTTGTCTAA
>JBCCRZ010000579.1:0-4358 GCA_039200855.1 Cyanobacteria bacterium P01_D01_bin.44
ACGAGACCATAATCTTCTAAGGCCGTGACCACCACCGCTTTTGCCCGTGACATCAGCTGCTTGCGCTGCTCATCACTGACGTGTCCCAAAAATGAAATGTTTCGCAGGGCCATCGATTCTAATCGCTTTCTTTCTGGCCCGTCCCCCGTGATAATCAGCGGCCATCCTAACCAGTTAAAGGCTTCGACCACGACGTCTATGCGCTTGTAGCCTAACAAGCGAGACGACACCAAATAAAAATCATCTTTTTGATCCGAAAACTCAAATCGACGGGTATCGATGGGGTAGTTAACGGTAATCGCTGGCTGCTTGTAGGTTTGTTGAATCCGCTCGGCTACGGTTGTCGAGTTAGAGATATAGAGATCGGGCTTCTGGGCATGGGTGATATCCACTTGCCTGAGCTTCTGAAAGATCGGCTGAATAATCGGCAATAAGGCTTTGTAATCTTTGTACTGGTCAAGATAGGTGCGGGTATCCCAGAGAAACCGAGTAATGTTGTGACAAAAACAAATATGACAAGCATCTGGGTGCTTAATAACCGCTTTGGCAAAGCTGGTTGTACTGCTCAGCACCAGATCATACTGCTGTAGATCTAACGCCGCAAAGGCTGAAAAGTAAAACGGGGCCAGCAGCCGGAAATAATGACTTGCCCCCGGAATAGATTGCAGTCGGGTGGTATGAACCCGCCGACTATCAATATCAATGGTCTTTTGGGGGCTATAGAGTGAGGTATAAATATCAGCCTCGGGGAACTGCCGACAGAGAAGCTCAAACACTCGCTCTGCGCCCCCTTTTTGGGTGAGATAATCGTGGACTAATGCAACCTTCATGGCGAATTTTAGGCCCTAATTAAGACAAGCACTACAGGCTCAAAATCAGACTCTCTACAGACCAAACAAACGGAGCACACCAAAGGCGTCTCGAATCGGCCTGAGCACAGTTCCTACTGCGTCACCGACACGAGCGATCCCAGAACGTTGCACAACGACGGTGTCATTGGGGCGTAAAGGCGGGTTGAGATCGTCATCAATCCCTTGATCAAAGTCGATTTCGATTTCTCGCTGAGATACGGTTCCGTTGGGGTTCAACCGCACTAGATTGACGGAGCCTCTTCTAGCTCGGTTGTTAAACCCCCCCGCCATTAGCAGGGCTTGGTTTAGCGGCGTATTGGGCGGGACATTAATCATACCGGGGGTATCGACTTCGCCGACGACATTGATCGAGATTTCATCAGGGGAGAAACTGGCGGCTGCCAGATCAGCCGCCTCATCGGGATTCAGCGCTGTCGCCGTGGGAACGAGGATGCGATCGCCATCCTGGAGGCGGAGATCTTCATTGAGGTCACCCTCCTGCAAGAGCGCCCACAAATCGATTGAGAGGGTTTGAGATTGAGTTGACTCCCCCCGGCTGCTCAAGGCTCCCCCCCTTGAGGGCGGTGAAACGGATGCAGGCGGGAGACGCCTCTCCACCTCAATCTGACGAATATCGGCCAGCTGAGTAATGCCGCCCGCTAGCTCAATCACCTGGGTCAGGGTAGGCACTTCTGGGGAGGCATTGCCCGTCCCATCCTCCTCGATCTGATAGGTACCAGGGCGGCTGACTTCGCCTGCGATCGCAACCTGAAGAGGTCGAGTCTCCAATACACTCAGCGTGACCCGAGGCCGTCTGACAAAGGGAGCGAGGGTTTGCTCAATGTGGGCTGCGGCTTGCTCCAAAGATAGCCCCTCCACCGCAACTCGACCCACCACGGGTAGATTCAAAAACCCACCGGACAAGACTCGAAACTCGCCCCCATAATCGGGAACATTGAACACATCCACCCGCACGGAGTCTCCCACCCCTAGTAAATAGTTTTCGCCCCTAAAAGAACCCGCTTGATTGGGCTCACTTAAGTCAACCAGAGAAGAAGGTGCTGTCTCCTCCAAGACAGGTTGAGCCACAGCGGCATGATCGCTGACAGCATGACCTGACAGTAGCGTCGCTGCACCTAAAACGACTCCAGTTAATTGGCCGGGGAAACCCCCTTTACGCATTGCCGCAGAGACGGTCAAAAACGGACCTTGCATAGTCATCGCTAACCATAAAAAAATGCCAAAATACCCACGCGCCATTAGTTTCAGCGCATCATGCCACAGCAAACCGGCACGCCCTGTAACCGAAGCTGAGATATTCGAATCTATCTAGTCAGAGCCATAGCTTGTTGCCGCATCAGCTCCTAAGAAAGCGATATCAGCAACGCCCTATAGTCGGGAGTCTAACTGCAGCCACAAAAAACACTTCGACACAGATTGCTTCGCTGACCTAAATGCTCTTTCTGGTGCAGCCCAAAGACACTCACCGTGACGTAGCTTGCAAAGCTGCATCAGTACCAAGCACATTACCGACCTGTGCTATGACGCAGACAAGTCAGCAAATACGATTGATGGTTTGTAAATCAGATCCACACCCTAGCTAACTGTGCAAAAACACACTCATATCTACAGGCAAGCCAGTTACAGGGAGTAGACCCATCCATCAGGGAAACTTTATATGTCTACATACACTGTTTACAATACATTCCTGAAAACATCATCAACTTCTTGTAAAACACCCTCAACTTCTTGGGAACTTCATATAAATCATGGATTTCTTTATGAAATCTTCAAATAAAGCAACCGGGTATTCAAAGCATAAAAACAGCCGATCTGTCAATACTCTAGAACAGATCGGCTATTAATCAATAATGCCAAAACATAAAATGCCAAAACAGAGTGGCAAAACGCTCACCTCACATCCAAAGGCTAAGCGCTTACTTTTCGTCCCGGCTATCGTCACCAGTGCCGCCTGACGCCTCATACATAGCATCTAGCTGCTCACGAGCATCCTTAATCGAGATAGACCGCATGACTAGCAGTGGCTCATCCACCACATTGCCGTTGGTATCAAGCAGCTCCGGATGCATAGCAGCGGGACGAGGACGGCCCGACTGGCTAACGCTGGAGCGGCTGGCTAGCCCTGGGCGACGAGATTCAATGCCCAGGCTGATCAAGTTGCGAATCAAGTTCGCGACGGCGAGTACAGCTAAAACGGTAAAAGCGAAAATGTAGAGTAAATGCAACATATTAATTATTGCGCTGAGGACTTGCTTGGGTCTCTTGGCGAAAGCGAACGGCAACCCGCCAACACTCCTGCACCAACTGATGCCACGCCATCACTAATGGCATGTCAATAGCTGCCTGATTTTGGGTGGCAGCAGACAAGGCCTGAGCTGCACTCACTTGATTTTTGGCCTCCTGTATTTTTTGTAACAGATCCTGCTGCTCCTGGATACTAAAGAAAGGAATCTTTTCCGATTCTAACAATTGAATAGAGCGCCCAAACCAATACTGAAAATCCTCCAAGAGGGGGACAAGTACCGCTTTTAGCAGGTCCGGATTGGAGGGATAGGGGCTTGACATTGAGATACAGCGACCTTTTAAGGCGTAGAAACAGCTACCCCACCCAGGGCCTACTCAATTCAGGCAAAGCACCGATTTGAATACCGTCGACCCAGGGGGAAATGAAACAATTTTTTACCGATGGCGAAGGGATAGCTATCAGTACGTTTACTTCTCTTAATATTAACGTCATTATTCTATTTGTGATGCTCGAGCTAGGACCCTCAAGAGACGGCACTGTCCGCAGCCGAAATTTCATCCAGGGTTTGCCAGCCTGCTGACCACAGCCGATTATTGTTCAGGAGTTTGGCATTAATCCAAAACCGGACCTGGGGGTCGCAGGCCGCCACCAGCTCTGCAAACACCCACTGGCCTTGATTTTTGCGATTGACCACTCGAAAATGACGCCACCCCATCAGCTTTTGCTGAGCGGTCCATTTAGACCCCACCAGGTGGGGAAATTTTTGCTTTTTGGCCATGGGAGCGTGCTACTTCAGGTGCTTTTGGAGAGTCCGAATATGAACGGCTCGGCTGGTCAAGGTCGCCTGCTTTTGACCTAGCGTGACGTAGACTTTGCCAGAGAGCCAGGCTCGTAAACCCGAGCGCTGATAAATCAGCCCCTCAGCCGGATCTTCCAACGTTTCGTCAAGGGTATAGCCCATGTCGGCCAAGATCGGATTGATCCGGTTGAGCAACTCTTTTTTGCCCTTGACCGGTAAGTTTAACGTTTGGGAGCGATTAAAATAGGTGCCCACTGCACCGCCAACCACGCCCAACACCACGCCAATCTGATTGGGGATGCCTGTGCTGAGGCTCACATGCAACACCTGGCTGGCCAACAGCGTACCCACTAAGCTAGTGCTGGCAAAGTAATAGAGAAATGTAAAGCCGGTACCAGGGCCTTGGGGCAAATCTTCCACGGGTTTGGGCGAATCTTCCACT
>JBCCRZ010000580.1:0-4336 GCA_039200855.1 Cyanobacteria bacterium P01_D01_bin.44
ATCAACTACCCCATCGCTCTAGAAGGGGCACTCAAACTCAAAGAGATCAGCTACATCCACGCTGAGGGTTACCCGGCTGGCGAAATGAAGCACGGCCCCATTGCCCTCTTAGATGCCAAAGTGCCCGTAGTGGCCATTGCCATGCCCGGTACGGTGTATGAAAAAGTTCTCTCTAACGCTCAAGAGGCCAAAGCTCGAGATGCGCAGCTGATCGGCGTGGTGCCGATGAATGACCCCGAAGCGGAAGAGACCTTTGACTCGTTGTTGCCAGTGCCGGTGGTGGATGAGCTGCTGTCACCAGTTTTGACAGTGATTCCGCTACAGCTGCTGTCTTATCATATTGCGGCGCGACGCGGACTCGATGTAGATCAGCCCAGAAACCTGGCCAAGTCGGTAACGGTGGAGTAGTACAGCTCAGATCTTGCATCTGATCGAAAAATCGCCAGACTCCGGCCCCGCACTAAAGGTCCTTGACTAGCGGAGACGGTTGTCGGCAAGGATGCCCATAGCCAAACCTATAGATTTAGCTTACATTTGAGCTAGCGCCAGAGGGCAAAGCGATGACGATTGCCACATCTAAACCTAAGACCTACACGGCTGAAGAGTACCTGGCCCTGGAAGTGGAGTCTGAGCTGCGTCATGAATACCGGGCTGGAGAAATTGTAAAAATGACAGGGGGTACACCTGCACATAATAAGCTGTCGAGTGCGTTGAATGCGCTACTGTGGCTTAGCTTACGGAAGCAGCCATATACAGTATTTGTGACAGATCAGCGGCTATGGATTTCAGCGGTTGATTTGTATACGTATCCAGATGTGATGGTGATTTCGGATCCGCCAGAGTTGAAACCAGGACGTCAAGATACGGTTATTAATCCGATATTGATTGCTGAAACTCTCTCACAATCGACTCAAAACTATGATCGCGGCGATAAGTTTGTTCACTATCGAACCATTGAGACGTTTCAGGAGTATGTGTTGATTGACCAATATCGTCCCTTTGTGGAGCATCACGTTAAGCAGTCTAAGCATCAGTGGCTGTTGACTGAGTATCAAGGGTTAGATGCGTCTTTGTCATTGATATCAGTGCCTGTTGAGATTGCACTGGCAGATTTATACGAAGGGGTTGAGTATGAAGTCCCTGATAAGAGAGACCGCACACCTGAAGCGTAGAATGCTGTCGCCCCGGTGATTGGCCATATTCAAGTTTTCATCGCTACATGATACGAGGTTTATATCTCTGTCAGCGCCCCATCACTGCCCCATCACTTCTCCTAGCCAATGTATTCAGGACAGCATCCAAAACCCAATTGATTGCTGTAGCTTTAGTCTGTAATTTATTCCACAATCCACCCATGGCCAGCACAGCGCAACTGTCTATCGGTCGAGTCGAAAAACTATTGACCCGAAGCATTAAGCAAGTACTGGTCGAAAACGGTATCAAAACCAGCACCCGTAGCGGCAATAAAGAACTGACCTTTACCGTCAAACAAATTGCGTCTGCGCCGTTTGCCTCCGAGGCAAATGTGAAAAAAGTCGGCGCAGCCATGGGTGAAAAGATGGTTGAGCTATCTAAGCAACACAACAAGCAAAACCTGGATGCAGGTGCGGTTCGACAACTTAGATTTAAGAAAAACTGGACAGCGGAGTTTGACATCCCCGAAGCACTGACGGTGGAGCCCGTCTCTAAAAAGGCTAAAAAGTCTGCTCAGACCGTAATTATAAAGCCCATGGAGCCTGTCAAAGCGGCACCAGAGCCAGAGCCTGTATCAGAACCAGCGGTTGACGCGACAGCAGCAGACGAGGCAGCACCCGCCGAAATTGTTGATGAAGTAGGGAAAGATATAGAAGAAGATGATGCGGTAGCAGTAGGCGTAGCAGATGGGGAAGATGGGGAAGTATCAGCCATAGAGTCAGAGGTAGCCTCTTCTGAAATCTCTGATGACGCTGAGTCTACCGAGCAGGCTCGGACAGAAGCCCCTGGCACGGAAGAGACTGAAGAAACGGTTGTAACCTCTTCTGAAATCTCTGACGACGCTGAGTCTACTGAGCAGGTTCAGACAAAAGCACCTGACACAGAAGAGACTGAAGAAGCGGTTGAAGCAGAAGAAGAGGAAGAGCCTGCTGTAGCAGCCGTTGTCGAAGAAGAGGTAGATGCTCCACAAGCAGACGCCCCTGGCGATGAAGTGGACGCCGACACCACAGCTGATGCCACCGTTGATGATGAGAACATTGACGATGAGATTGTTGACGTTGAAGTGGCTGACGTTGAAGTGGCTGACGTTGAAGCCGTAGATGATGAAGATGAAGATGATCAAGCCCCGAAAACGGTTTCCTGAGAAATTTCATGGGGTTGTGAAGGCTGAGCGGTGCGATCGCACTAGAATCTGTCCTGAAACCCCCTAAGAATCGGCTAAAGACGCCCCCACAAGCAAAGCCGTTAGCTAAAATTGAGGGGGAGTACCTGATCGGCCCCTTGCCTTATGGGACATGTCGTTTTGCTGGGCGATTCAATTTTTGATAACGATACCTACGTTGAACCTGAACCCGCCGTCATTGGGCAACTGCGTCACGAACAAAGACCCCTTTTTGGGGCAACTTATGTATACTGCCCTACCCATGTTCAACGACTGCATTTTCCATGAGGCGATTCGGTCAGGATTACCGATATTGGATTTGCGGTTGGTATGTAATGAACCAGAAGATTATGCAGCGGTCTCTCCCATTGAGCCTTCGGTTCAGGGAGGTCAAAAGATTGTCACTTGTATTGCCCAGATTTTACGAGAACATGACTTTGGTCAGCAGCAAACCGTAGTTTATCGCTAATGCTAACGAGCCCAGGCTTCATGTTTCGCCCGTTACGTCGGAATTTGATTATTTTGGTAATCGCGATCGCACTTGTCACCAGCCTCGCAGCAAACCAACTCGCCGCCAGCGACCTGATCACCCCAGATGAGCTGATCACCCTGATCGAAACCGATAGCCCACCCGCCATTCTTGACGTCCGCACCCCCGCCGAGTATGCCGAGGGCCATGTACCTGGCGCGGTCAATATTCACTTTCGAGAGATTTCTAACCGCTTGGATGAAGTCGCAGCCCTTGACCAACAAAAAATCGTCGTTTACTGCGAACGCGGCATTCGAGCCAGCATTGCCGAAACCACATTAGAAGCCGCAGGCTACGAAGTCCTCCAACTCGAAGGGGACATAGTTGGCTGGCGCTCGAGCGGACTGCCGATTGAGTGAGCTACAGCATCCTCACCACATCCATCAAACAAGTGATGCTCTCATCGGCATGGTCCTTCCACAAAAACGCTCCCGTCGGGTCAATATACACCGTTGCCGTGCCCGCACTGCGCCCCGCCTGCAAATCAAACACATAGTCCCCCACCATCACCGCATCATAGGGTTCCGCCTCCCAGGCGGTCAGCAAATGCAAGATGCCATCTGGGCTGGGCTTTGGCGAGCAGCAATGGCGGCTCAAAACAAAATCAGGCTCAAAAAACTGATCCAGATTACACGCTGCGAGCGTAGCGTGGGCATTCGGTTTAGTGTTGCGGGTAAGCACACCGATTTGCCGACCCTGAGCCTTTAAGGTCGAGAGCAGTTCATAAGCCCCTGACTGCTGGGTTGCTTTATGAGCAATCTCTAGCTCGATTGCTTCAAGCTGAGCATGGAGCTGACTGGCTTGAGGTTCGGGCACCTTTGCCAGCGACTCTAAAATCGGCTCCTCGGGGGGCAGCCCCAGCTCAGCCTTAATACCTTCAAAATCATGGATGCTCACCGTCAAGGTCCCATCCATATCAAAGATCCAATAGTTACGCTGGTGTAGCTGGGAAGGCATCGGTGGTGGGTAATTGGGTAATGGGTAATGGGTAATGGGTAATGGGTAATGGATAATGGGTAATGGTAATGGGTAGTGGGTAAGCCGGTAACAGTACGGTATCACCACCAATTACTAAATCACCAATTACCCATTACCTATCACCTTCTACAGGAATTCTATTACACAACCAACCGACGCCCATTTACTTGAGCGGATGATGCTCAGCCAAAAGTCTCTCTACACGGGCTTCGTCTACCTTGGCAATGATTTTGCGAGATTCGTGCTGGTCACGGGTTGTTTTTGAGATGCTAATCGTCGAGCTGACCGTAAACAAAACGCTAACAGCCATATAGCCCCTAGACCAGGCATTCATTGGCATATAAATCAGCCCCATCGTGGTAGCAAATAAAGACACCACAAACGAGATCCAACATTGCAAAATCCAGCCAGAGCTATGGAGAGAATTATTACTCATGTCTTTCATGGGAACTGCCTCGTCAACTTAGGTACAT
>JBCCRZ010000581.1:0-4332 GCA_039200855.1 Cyanobacteria bacterium P01_D01_bin.44
ATTAACCGGCATTTTATATCTAGAGAATAATTTAGTTGAGGGGGCCTTTAGCCGCGATCGCATCCAAATCCTGAACCTGCTGTTGGCCCAGGCGGCTATTTCCCTAGAAAATGCCCAACTCTACACCACCCTTGAGCAAAAGGTGACCGAGCGCACCCTCGAACTTCAGGATGCTAAAGAAGCCGCAGAGTTAGCCAGCCAGGCCAAGGGTCGATTTTTGGCGAACATGAGCCATGAGCTGCGCACCCCCCTGAACTCTATCCTGGGCTTCAGCCAAATCATGGCACGCGATGCCGCCCTTGCAGACGCTCATCAAGAACGCCTCAACCTGATTCGCCATAGTGGTGAACATCTCCTGGAGCTGATCAATGATATTTTAGAACTCTCTAAGCTAGAAGCTGGCAAGCAAACCCTCCAGGAAATCCCCTTCGACCTAAACCACCTCTTAGATACCATTGAAGCCCTCTTTCGGTTGCGCATTGAGCAAAAGGGCTTACACTTTGTCATTGAGGCTGCACCGGATTTGCCCCCGCAGGTTATCGGTGATGAGAAAAAGATTCGCCAGGTGTTGATTAATCTTCTCAGCAATGCACTAAAGTTTACCCATGAGGGGCAGATTGTCGTGCGAGTCCACCACCCACTACCCACCACCCACCACCCACTACCCCCCACCCAAGTCCTGCACTTCGAAGTCGAAGACACTGGCGAAGGAATCTCTGCCGAGGACATTCCTAAGCTATTCGTGCCGTTTGAGCAAACTGAGAGTGGCGAAAAAGCAAGGATAGGCACCGGGTTAGGGCTGACGATTAGCCAACAGTTTGTCACGTTGATGGGGGGAGAGATCACGGTAACGAGTCAGCCTGGGCAAGGGTCTGTGTTTTCGTTTACGGTTCAGACTCAATCAGAGAGTGTGCTTGGTGAGGGGGTGTCACCCGGTACGCTCGATAAACCTGCTGCACTGGATCAATCTGTTGTATCGTCAGAGACATCTAATCTAACTGAGGGGCAGGTCGCTCTCACGGCAGAGGCGCTGAATGTGATGCCAGCGAGCTGGCTGAGTGACCTACATCAGGCGGCCAGCCAACTCAAGGGCAAACGGGTTTTGCAGCTGATTGAACAAATACCCCCTGAGCAGGCGCACTTGGCCCGTAGTCTGCGAGAATTCGCTGAGAATTATCAATTTGACAAAATTGTTGGGATGCTTCAATCTTGAATGCCTCTATCAAAGGGGGGTGATAAAGTTTATGTTGATGAACCAATGACGCAATTGCCGCCGTTGCTTTTGGCTTGTTGAAGGGTGCGATCGCACCCTTCTAAAAACCCCTCTAACCCCACATCGGGTGTCGGCAACGTCGTTATCATGCCAATGCTGAGAGTGGCTGGAGTCTTGTTCATTTTCAAGGTTTGCACCTGTTTTAAGAGCGTCTTAGCAAGCTGCTCCCCTTTGGTAGTCTCTTGCTGGGGCAGTACGATGGCAAAGGTCAGGGTGCCATAGCGTCCCACCAGATCGTCCGGACCCTGCACCGTTTGTTTGACTACCTGAGCCACCTGATAAAGGTGTTGATCTCCTAAGGCCGGGTTACCCCCCTCCCCATAAAAATTGAAATTATCTACCTGAGCCAGCATCAGCGTTAGCGGCGTTTGGGTTTGTAGGGCCTGCTGCCAGCGCTCTAGCAAATATGCATCAAACCGACGACGGCTAGCCACCTGGGTTAAATCATCTAGAGCCGCAAGCCGCTGTAGCTCTTGAATTGCCTGCTGGAGTTGGGCATTTTGGGCCTTTAGCTCCCGTTGCAGCTGCTGAATCTTGAGTTGATTCTCAACCCGGGCGAGTACTTCAACTACCTTGAAAGGTTTCGTAATGTAATCACTCCCCCCCGCAGAAAATGCCTTGACTTTATCCCAGGCTTCATCCAGCGCACTGACAAAAATGACCGGAATATCTTCGGTGGCATGATCTGCCTTGAGCTGCTGGCAGACGCTATAACCATCCATCTCAGGCATGTGAATGTCCAGCAAAATCAAATCGGGTTTGTCTAGGGTCACCGCTTGTAGAGCAACCGCACCATTGATCGCCTGCTGCACCTCATACCCCTGCTCCTCAAGCAGGTCTGACAAAAGCCGTAAATTCTTAGGCTGATCGTCTACCAGCAAGATGTTAGACGACGTCAGGGGGTTGACTTTAGGAAGGGGCGATACCGCTGATACAGGAGGCGTCACGGCCGCTGGAGCCGGGGCAGAGACTGGTTGAGACAGGGGTGAACTGCGCATTTCTTGCTCCAGCGTGGCTCGAGCATTTGATTTCGTGACCTTTTGATCCAGGGCCTGGGACAGCAGCTGCCAGAGTTTGGGGGCGACATCTTGCTTAACGTATTTGGCAGAGTAGCCACATTCCTCAGCGAGCTGATCATAGGTTTTGCGCTCACCCTGTAAGGCTGTCACCAAAATGCGGCGCTGCAGTTCGCTACAGTAGGTGTCTGTTTTTTGATGAATCAGGGTTTCAGCGAATTCTAAAATATCGTCTGTGTCACTCATGACTATCACCCTTAACCTGTGTCACCTGGCTAGTTGAGTTTATCAAACTGGTTACAGCCATGACAGGTAGATAATAAATATTAGAGTAAACGGCAAGCCCCACGTTTTGGCATTCTCTGCAGACACAAGTTTGACCATGTGGCGCAAAAGTTGTGTCAGTCAGCCTGATACCTGACTTTTTTTGACTTAAAACCTGAACTTTCCTGAACTTTTAGGGATTTTTTCTGCCAGTGACTTCCATCATACTTGAGACAACTTGAGCCAGACGCTCAGCTAACCAACCTTTGAGAGGCGCGGATAGATGACAACGATCAACCGCACATCGAGTTTTAAGTCTATTCAGACAGTCATAGGTCCCCAGGATAGTGACCAAGATTTCTGTCGTTTGATGGCCGCTGTGAGATGGCAAAAACTCCTCACCCATCTTGCCGCATGGTTGCTAGCCGAAATTTTCTTGAGCTACGTCGGTTTGGATAACCTGGCCGATTACAGTGAATTTTTATCCGACCGTCGGATGGTTGTTAGTTATGTAGTTGGGTAATCAATAGGATCAGGAGAACGTCATGAACACGGCCTTACAAATCGGGTCACAAACTCTGAACACAGCAGATTTAATCCCGTTGCTTAAACGCTATCAACTCTTGCCACAGCTCCAGCGAGATCTAATCATTGATCAAGCGATTGCTGAGATTGAGCTAACTCCCCAAGATATCCAGACGGCACGTCAGCAGCTGGAGGTCAAATACGACTTATTTTCGGTTGAAGCCCAACAGGCGTTTTGCACCCAACGCGGGCTCTCGCCAGAAGAACTTGAACCCCTGGCAATTCGGCAATTTAAGGTTGAGCGATTCAAGCAAAACAGGTGGGGCAACCAGCTCACCTCTTACTTTCTCCAACGCAAACACCAGCTCGATCAGGTGATTTATTCTCTGATTCGCACCCGGGACAGCGGCCTGGCCCAGGAACTCTATTTTCGGATTCAAGAAAACGAGGATAGCTTTGCGAACCTGGCCAAAACCTATTCCGAAGGACCAGAGGCCAAATTAGGGGGCTTAGTGGGGCCCGTTGCCCTGAGTCAGCCTCACCCTCAAATGGCCCGGATGCTCTCTGTTAGTGAGATGGGTCAGCTGTGGTCACCTTGCCCAATCGGTGACTGGTTTATCATCCTTCGATTAGAAGATCGCCTCCCGGTCGAATTTGATGACTTGCTAAAACAGCGTTTACTCAATGAATGCTTTGAAAACTGGCTGGCAGAGAAGATTTCAATAGCTCTTGTTTGAGGGAAGCATATCTCCTGCCGGATTACCTCAGATCAACCCATCAAAGACAACCATTAGAAAATCTGAATAAACCTGAATATTTACCTGAACAAATCTGAACTTTTCAGGATTTTTTCTGCCAGGAACTTTAGCCATAGTTAGGCCACATAACTCACAGATGCCAGGCCCCCCTTCCATCCCCCAACATTGGGGGAGACTATACTCAAAACCCCCAGTATTGGGGGGTTGGGGCATATACGATGAAGCTACATCTCTGGTTTTCTATCTTATAAGTGAGTGTGTTAACCCACTTGTTTACAAATACTGCGCATGTCGTGCTGTGAGGAAATTTAACAGCCATGAAGCTTGTCAACATTGGATTTGGAAACACGGTCTTCGCAGATCGACTTGTTGCCATTGTTAGCCCCGAGTCTGCCCCGATCAAACGGATTATTTCAGATGCTCGCGATCTCAATCAGTTAGTCGATGCCACCTACGGTCGCCGCACCCGCGCCATGGTGATCACTGACTCGGGGCA
>JBCCRZ010000582.1:0-4328 GCA_039200855.1 Cyanobacteria bacterium P01_D01_bin.44
AGTGCCGAGAAGGGCAGCACGATGCGATAGTCGTTGCCCACCAGCAGTCGGACGCCGTGGGGCACAATCAGTCCAACGAAACCCACCAGCCCCGCAATGCTGACGGCACCAGCGGTTAAGAGGGTGGCAACTGCGCCGATTAAGAGTCGAGATCGCACCAGCGACGTCCCCAAACCGACCGCCAAATCATCCCCCAGGTTCAAAAGATTAACCTGACGCGCCAGCAAGCATCCGCCGACCAGCGCTACCAAAACGCTGGGGCCCACGACGGTCACTTCTTGCCAACCCCGTCCGTTCAAACTCCCGGTCAGCCAGGTTAGGGCCGCCTGCACCTGACCATCCGGTGACATCAACAGCAGCATGGTTTGCATCGCCGCAAACAGCGTACTCACGGCCACACCGCCCAAAATTAATCGCTCTACAGACAGGCTGCTTTTAGTTTGAGCCAGCCCAAACACAATCAGTGTAGAGACAATTGCCCCCAGCCAAGCCCCCAGCGGCAGCCAGATGCGCCAGATCCCGAGCCCGACAATCAACACAGCGGCGAGACCTGCCCCCGCCGAGATCCCTAGCAAAAATGGACTGGCTAAGCCGTTGCGCAACATCCCCTGTAGCAGTGCCCCAGAGACGCCTAAGGCTGAGCCTACCAGGAGGGCGGCAACCACTCGGGGCAGGCGCAGATCCCAGACGATGGTTTGTGCGATCGCATCCCCCCGACGCCAGAGCGCAGCCCAGACCTCTGGACCGCTGAGGGCGACCGAACCAAACGAGAGCGACAGCCCCATAATCAAGAATAAACTCAGGCACAATAGCCCACCGACCCCTAGCAAGCGGGAACGACGTTTTGGCTGCTTCGTAATGCCACTCATATAAATCTTTAACTGACCGCCAACAGATTGAGAATCTGTTAGCAGGCTATTACTAATTGAGAATTTATGTCAAGTAGTTAATCTCGTTTGGATGGCGTGAATCGGGTCAGGGAATGACAGATATCGCTAAATCTTAGGCGCAGCCAGGGCGGTCCATAGCAGCAGTGGCCAGGGCACGCGCCAGTCAGGAATCCACTGGGCGTGGGGTCTTAGGGCTGGTATCCCAGCGGGCAGCGCAAACTTTAGAGAACGCAGAGAGACGGGGAGGTTACCGGCTTGATCAACCAGGCCATAGTGTTTGGCCCACTCTGCGACGATGTGAACCCGCCCTGTCCGCTGGTGGACTGCGGGATCGCTTGCGATCGCAGCCGCTACTCGACCGGTCAGTAACGGGGTTTCCCAGTTAAACCGATCTTGAATGACGCTCATACGGGGATCGGGAGGGGTCTCCGCCGCCATCTCATCGGCAAATTTTGAGATGTGCTCGGTGCCAACAATACCCGGCCAGAGAGAAATCGAGGCCACGTTGTAAGATTTAAGCTCACGGGCCATGTCGGCAGCCATGCGATCGCACGCGGTCTTGCCTGCGCCGTAAGCCACCCCAAAGATGGGCATCAGGCCCCCCCACGAGGAAACCGTACAGATCAGCCCCTGCTGGCGCTGAGTCATCATGCGGGCTGCCAGCAGGCTTGCTACATAGTGGCTGCGCAGACCCACCTGATTACACGCATCCCAAAGGCCCGCCTCTGATTGCCAGAAGGGTTTGCCGCTAGAGGTTCTCAGGGCGTTGACTCCGCCATAGACATTGTTGATCAGAATATCCAGGTGGCCCTGCTCCGATTGAATTTGGTCAAACAGGGCTTGTACTTGATCGTCATCACCGTGATCGACCTGGACCGAGATGCATCGCCCCCCAGCCTGCTCGACGGCGACCTGGGTTTCTGGCAAACTGCCGCCAATGTCCGCTGTGGTCAATGGCGTCGCAGTGCGGCCTGTAATGTAGACGGTCGCCCCAGCTTCACCCAGGCCAGTGGCAATGCCCTTACCCAGACCTCGAGTGGCCCCTGTAACCAGCGCAATTTTATCATTGAGTAAAGCTTGGGCCATAGGTTATTGGTCAGATTGTTTTAAACATTTTAAAGCAGTCTGATGGCCACAACCCGATGGCCCCAACGATGACAGTCCCAGCAGAGGGCTGTGCCGATTGTGCCTCAGTGCCTCAGTTTGTGCCTCAGTAAAACGTGGGATAGGTTGTAATATCGCTCCATACCCTAGGCTGAGCGGCCAATCCAGCCCGCCGAGCTGCGGTGTCTCTGGTTTGAGAGTGCCGTCCTATCCAGTTGAAGTAAGTGGTCACCCAAAGAAAATTCTCTTACCAATCGGGTCGCTGAGAGTCTTTCTAAAGTCAATTCTAAAGTAAAAAAGAGACCCTATAGTAGATCTCTTTCACAGGCTATGAGATTTTGAGCAGTGAGTTGACAAGCCAGGCTGGTCTATCGCTTAACAACGTTAGGATTGCCCATTTGCTCATTCTGTACGGGTACAGAGACGTCTTGCATTTTGGTCTCAGCGCGCTTGTCGATGGCCATCTCACCTGTCTTGAAGCGATCTTTGTCAACAATCAGGCGCGCTTGATAAAGGCGAATGGGCGAATGGGCAGCTTGAACCATGCCGTATAGACCTGGCTCACTGTCGTAGTCATACAGCTCAGCCTGGTCAGCTGTGGTGGTGACCACCGCAGCTGCGCCTGCGGGTGCTTCGGTAACGCCGTAGCCATTTCTCCCATTTGCAACAAAAGGTGAACTCACCGTCTGCATTACAAATTTATGGGACCTGCGAGCAGTATGATGCCAATATGCACACTAGATCTACTCAAGATGTAGTCAGGAGATATCTATGGTAGCCAAAAGTTTTAGCCCCGCTGAAAAAGCCTTTTTAGAAAAAGTAATGCAGAAAGCCAATCTGCCTGATATATACGACGCGAGAGATCTCACTATTGTTGTGCTCCGCTCCCTACGGGATCTCATGACAACAGAAGCGGCTGAACGTACTGAAGAGACCTTTGATGACGAGAAAATCGCACAGCTCTGGAAAGATGACAACCCTATTGTGGCTGCCCTAGCTAAACTGCGCCCACCGCTCAAAGTCGACACCGAAACCTTTCTGCGTCGGATCCGCCAGGAGGGTGGGTTACCCAAAGACGCGAGCGCAGAGGGGGTGGTTATCGCTGTTTTCTCTACTATTAGAGAAGAATTGCCCCCCGAGCGCATTCAAGAGATCTCTGGGTTCTTGCCGGATGGGCTTAAGGTGATGTGGGAACAAATATAGTTAAAAAAACTGGTTGAGCAGCAGGGCGGCGAGATCACCGTCCAATCTGCCGTGGGCGAGGGCAGCCCGTTTTCATTTACCTGGCCCAAGCATAGCCATTAGTGTCAGTATTGAGGTCTCAGCAGCTATACGAGTCAACCAAACAGGCTAGTTGCATTTTATAAACGCTCATGCTGATCTACTTATGCGTAAAGTCCAAATAGGGTACAGCGCTCGCGCGCGGATCAAGACCATGGGGGTGGGGATACTGGCAACAGCGCTGCTAGTCATCATGGCAGCAACCTTGCCCATGCCCACCGCTTGGGGGCAAACGCCTGACTCGCCTGCGATTGGCATTGGGCTAGATCAGCAGATTCGCGAGCTGGGCGATCTGTTTGATAACGCGGCCCAACCCGCCCTGGTGTCTGAGCCAGTGCGCCTCAACAGCCGAGATTTGTTTCGGGTGACAGCCACTGAGGGCATTTCTGCTGAGGAACGGGCTGAGCGGATTACGGATCTGGTTAAGCAGAGCGCCCGCGATAGCGTGGACGGAGCCCTCCCCAACGTCCGGTGGACAACGGACATCCCCAGCCGTCAGCCGGTAATTTATCTCGACGACCAGTTCCTGATGACTGTGATCGCCTCTGATGCCAACCTCCACGGGCATGCAAATCTTGAGCTACGCGCCGAAGAGATCACCGAGCTGTTGCAACAGGGGCTCAGGCAGTTTCGACAAGAACGTCAGCCCCAGTACATCCGTCAGCAGCTCAGGCGAACGGGGCTGCTTTTAATCGCCGCCCTGGGGGCCAGCTGGCTATCGCTGCGCATCTTGCGGCGGCTCAGTCGCACCCGACGACAGTATTTGCCCGCTAAACGCCCCATCAACGAAGATGGCAGCGATCCTGAAACCCCCCGACAGGTCCTCGCCGCCCTCCGTCGTCGCGTGTTTCGCGGTGAGCGGCGCGGCTTTATCGATCTGCAGCGATGGCTGCTGTATGCGGCCCAGGTAGGCATCTGGGGCGGCAGTTGTTTCTACATTGTCGGGTTGTTTCCCTATACCCGCAGGCTACAACCCGCTGTCGGTGACGTGGCAAAATTGCCGATCAAGCTGGTGGTGATTGCGATCGCAACCTATATCCTGATTCGACTGGC
>JBCCRZ010000583.1:0-4327 GCA_039200855.1 Cyanobacteria bacterium P01_D01_bin.44
CCTTTCCCAAAATGCTTTACCATCAACCCATACACTTGCCATACACTGGGCTAACCATCCATGAACCGGAGTGCTGAAATCATTTGCGTGGGGACAGAGCTATTGCTGGGGGACATTCTTAACAGCAATGCACAATATCTCGCTCAGCAGCTGGCCCAACTCGGCATTGCCCACCATTATCAGACCGTCGTGGGGGACAACGTGCTGCGGCTCAAACGGGCGATCGCGATTGCCTGTGAGCGATCTCGGCTGCTGATTTTTACCGGCGGGCTGGGCCCCACCCCCGACGATCTGACCACCGCTACGATTGCCGATTTTTTTGATACCCCCCTGGTCGAGAACCCAGCCGTCATTGCCGATATCGAGGCCAAGTTTGCGCGGCGCGGACGGGGGGAGATGAGTGCCAACAACCGCAAACAGGCCCTGCTGCCCCAGGGGGCTGAGGTGTTGCCTAACGGCCAAGGCACTGCCCCTGGGATAATCTGGCAGCCCAGGTCAGGACTGATTATCATGACTTTTCCGGGGGTGCCAAGGGAAATGCACGATATGTGGGAAACCACCTCGGTGCCCTATCTAAAAGCACAGGGTTGGGCTAGTAGCGTGATCCATAGCCGCACCCTGAAGTTTTGGGGGGTCAGCGAATCAGGTCTAGCGGAACGGGTTGCTCCGTTTTTAGAACTCGCCAACCCCACCGTGGCCCCCTACGCGGGCAAAGGCATCATCAAACTGCGGATTTCGGCTAAAGCTGAGACCGTTGCAGCAGCCGAGGCCCTGATTGCCCCGATTGAAATCCAGCTGAGAAAGCTTGGCGGACAAGACTGTTTTGGCACCGATGACGAAACCCTGGCTCACGCCGTCGGTATCTTACTTAAGGCACAGCAGCAAACTCTGGCCGTTGCCGAATCTTGTACCGGCGGGGGATTAGGCAAAAGCCTGACCGCAGTCGCGGGTAGCTCAAGCTACTTTTGGGGCGGCATCATTGCCTATGACAACCGCGTTAAGGAAAATTTACTCGGCGTCAAAACCGATACCCTTAAAAAATTGGGCGCGGTCAGTGCTGAGGTAGCAGAGCAAATGGCCGTGGGGGTACGCCAGCAGTTGGGCACTGACTGGGGGCTCAGCGTCACTGGCATCGCTGGCCCCGCCGGCGGCACCGTCGATAAACCCGTGGGCTTAGTGTTTATTGGGATTGCCGATGCCGCCAGTGTCAGACACCTCGAATGTCGATTTGGCAGCTATCGGGGACGTGACTGGGTACGTTTAATGAGCGAATGTACTGCTTTAGATTTGCTCCGACGAACAATTTTAAGTTCGATGACTTAAACCCCTCAAAGTCAAGTGTTGTAGCGAACGGTGAACATTTGTCTTGAGAGACAAAGCCCAAAAAGTATAGAAATCCACCTGCAATTTTCTTGATCATTTCTCACGATTCGTTATCATAGATACAAACTTGCAAAGTGTTAAGAAAGTAACAGTGCAAGTTGGCATTTACATCCGTCTACGCAAAAATATTCGAATTAGGTGAGATAGGAGATTACCTGGCTCATGGATATCGACAAAATCCTCGAAAGGCTGAAAGAGTGGCTTAACAAGGTGTTGGATGCATTGTTGGGTCCACAAGCTCAGCCAGAGAGGGAGCCAATTCCTGTACCGGTGGATGACCGACAATACCGTCGCTGATGCATCTGAGCTGCATTTAGCTTGCGCTGTGTATTTAGATTGTTAAGCATTCTGGTCATGCATGGCCCTAACTTAAATATGTTAGGGAAACGAGAGCCCGGAATTTACGGTTCTCAGACGCTGGAAGGCATTAATGCAGCGCTGCAAGAGCAGGCGACCCGCCTCAAAGTTCGTATTGAGTTTTGTCAATCAAATCATGAAGGTGCCCTGGTGGACCGCATCCAAGCTGCTTTGGAGGTCCATCAGGGTATTTTAATCAATCCGGGCGCATATACCCACACCAGTGTGGCCCTTCGAGATGCGATCGCAGCCGTTGCTATCCCCACCGTCGAAGTGCATTTGAGCAATATTCACAAACGCGAAGCCTTTCGCCACTATTCCTACCTTGCCCCGGTCGCGGTTGGACAAATCTGCGGGTTTGGGGCAGATAGCTATCGTCTTGGGCTAGAGGCCTTAGTCAAGTATCTAAACGAACAGCCGCCTAAATCGCCAGGCTCATTAGACCAGTAGCGATTTCATCCAATCAATGACGGGTTGAGCGCGCGCCGTGAACACAATCTGACACTGGTCCGTATCCACTTTGGATTGTACTTTCGCGTAAATATCAGCCTGGGCGATCTCATCCGGGGCGTCAGGGCTTTGTACACTCAGGCGTAGATTGGTCAGTTTTGTCAGAGCGTTATCGGCCACCAGCGGTTTCAACCAGGCTCCTTTATCTGACAGCTTGACTAGCACCCCCTGGATTGTTTCATCGCTAACCTGCTTACCCTCTAAAATGGCATAGGCTACCGCGATGGGCTTTGCCAGTGTCACCAGCTGTAGGGTAGCGGTGGTCAGGGTCAGATTATAGGGTCCGCCAATGCCAGTCACATCGTAAATAGTGAGGGGTCGTTTTACCCCTTTAGGATGCACTGTCTGCTGATCTTGCACCTTTACAGGGCTTACTACCTGTTGCAATGTATGGTCAGAAATCAAAATCTGGCCACCCGTGGTGTAAGACTCAATCCGGTAGGTTAGGTTGACAGCACTCCCGATGACGCTGTACTTCGTCCGTTTTTCTGAGCCGATATTGCCCACCACGACTTCCCCTGTATTGATACCGATGCCCATCTCTAGCTCTGGGAAGTTGCGATCGCGCATCACCTGATTCACCTGGGGCATCACCTGCTGCATTGCGATCGCGCAGGCCACCGCCCGATCCGGCGCATCGGTCTGGAGATTAGGGGCTCCAAATAATACCAAAATGCCGTCCCCCATAAATTCGTCAATGGTGCCGCCGTAGCGGTTAATCACATCGGACATAAACCCGAGGTAGAGATTGAGCACCTCTACCACCTGCTCAGGCCGCAGTCGCTCAGACAAAGACGTAAACCCTCGAATATCAGAGGTTAGCAGGGTAATCACCCGGTTCTCGCCGCCCAGCTTCAGTTTTTCAGGATATTCCAACAGGTTGGCCACTACCTGATCGCTCAGATAGCGCCCAAAGGTCCGTCGAATCTGATTGGCCCCGTGGGCGAGGTAGGCCGTTACCCCAATCGATGCCCCGGAGAGGGCAATCAGCGGCGGCACCACCGGCACCCACCAGCCCAACACCAGCAGGGCATGGGTCACCGCCACCAAACTCAACGCCGCCAGGCACAGCGACCCAACTCGCTGTAGCCGAAAGCCTGTGGTTGTGTCACGCTGCACCCAGGTAAGGACCGCCCCCAGGGCTGTCCAACCCATAATCCAGAGGATTTCTAAGAGTTCGGGCCAGCTGCGGATCAGGGGGCGACCATCCAGGGCAGCGCTGATGATTTGGCTGGTGAGATTGGCATGGATTTCGACCCCGGCCATCCGCTCGGGTATTCCCAATCGATCGGTGCTATGGGGTGTAAACTCTAAATCGTTGAAACTTTCGCCCACTGGACCAATCAAAATAATCCGATCGCGCCCCCAGTCGGGGGGTAGCTGGTCGTTAAGCACGGTTCGCAGCGGCACCGTCTCAAACAGTTGGGCCCCACCGCGATAGTTGATCAAGGTCTGATAGCCCTCGGCATTGGCCCGCACATAGGCCCCGTCGTTAGCCTCAAACGGTCGAAAAATGGCGCTCCCCAGCCGCCACATATCGGTATCGCCCACCATTTCAGGCCCAATATCCTCAGCTTCGAGGTACAACAGCGCCAAATAGAGGGCGAAGCTAGGCAACAAATCACCCTCTGGGCTAGTGGCCTGCAGCATGCCCCGACGCACCGTATTGTCAGTATCCGCCAACAGATCATTAATGCCGATCTGACCCAGTTCTTCTAAGACAGGCGAGGCCGCCACCGTATCGCGCCCGGCTTCTCCCACTAGTTTCCGAATGCCCACCAAGTTAGGTGTGTTTCTAAACACCTCAACCAGCTCAGCATGACCCGGCTCAACCGGCACATCGCGATAGATGTCGAGACCGATTGCACGGGGCTGCTGAGCACTCAGGGTTTGGATCACCTCTGCATAGATCGCATCAGGCAAAATCGATTGATTTAGAGTACTGACATCTGTTTCGTCAATGCCCACAATGGCAATGCGAGCATCGGCCTGCTGCGGTCGCCAGCGTAAAAACTGATCGTAGGCCCGCCACTCCAGGGCCTGCATCAACCCCGCAGCCCGCATCAGGAGAACCACC
>JBCCRZ010000584.1:0-4326 GCA_039200855.1 Cyanobacteria bacterium P01_D01_bin.44
AAATCGTGGGAGGCGATTAGCATGGTTTGCTCTAGCTCCCGCAAAAAGGTAATCAGCCGACGTCGGCTGCGGATATCCAGACTGGCGGTGGGCTCGTCGTAGAGCATCATGCGGGGGTGCATAGCTAGGAGACCCGCGATCGCAACCATTTGCTTTTCGCCACCTGAGAGGTGATGGGGCGGGCGCTCGGTTAAATGTTCAATGCCGACGGTATTGAGGGCGGCGGTCACCTGGGTTTGCACCAGATCCTCCGCCAGTCCCATATTGATCGGCCCAAAGGCAATATCGTCTCGCACTGAGGCCGAGAACAGCTGATCGTCTGGGTCTTGAAACAAAAGGCTAATTTGGGGGTGAAACTGATTGGGTACCACTGGTTCGCCAAACAGCGAGATCTCACCGCTGGTGGGCTTCAAAGCACCACAGAGGGTCATAAACAAGGTGGTTTTGCCGCAGCCATTGTGGCCAATTAGGCCCACTCTTTCCCCGGTCAAAATCTTCAGGTTAATAGCCTTGAGCACCCCTGCCCGATCAGGATACGAAAAACTCAGCTGTGATGTCGTAACAGCTTCGGTAGTGGGTGATGGCAGTCCCGAGGTCGTGCGCTTGGGCAGTACAGATGTCATCTGGTTTCCTCTTCTGTAGCAGGTTTATCGCAGGTCTATAGCCATTCAAAAAAATCATCGATTCTAAAATCTGCTGTTCTAAATCTGCTGTTCTAAAATCTGCTGTTCTAAAATCTGGGGCCTAAATCCATTGGGCGAGTATCAGGGCCATCGCAATGGCAACACAGCTGGCTAATCCTGCCATATCTTGCCATGTGCCCCAAGGGCTACCAACCCAATGTTTATGCCTGATTGGAGCCACGGAGCTCATGCCATAACCGCGCAGCCGCATGGCCTTATACACTCGTTCTGAGTGCTCATAGCTGCGAATTAACAAAGTGCCCGTCACCGCTGCGAGCTGTTGCCAGGTGCGCCTTGTTTGGGTGGGGCCAAATCCACGCAGGCGCATGGCCTGTTTTAGCTGGGTCAGCTGGTCAGAGATATCAAACAAGTAACGATAGGCCAATAGGGTCATGTCCGCCAAAATCGGCGGCAGTCCCAGGGAGCGCATTGCGCTGATGAGCGTCAAAAATGGCGTGGTGCCGAGTAGCACGATCCCCACGGTGATAATGGAGAAAAATCGCCCGGCCACCAGCAGCATTGTCAGCACCCCCTCTTGTCGGAGGGTCAGGATGCCCCAATGCCAGAGGACCGTCTGCCCCGATAGAAACGGCAGGGCAATCACCACCCCCAGTAAGAATAGCCCTGGGTAGCGCAGCCGCGATCGCAAAAAATGACCCGGCAGCTGCGACAGCCAAAACAACCCCAGGGCCACCGCCACCATGTAGGGCACTAACCAGAGCTGTTGTACCGTCGCAAAACCAAAAATCAGGGCGACTAACCCCATTAGCTTCATGGTCGGTAACCATTGATGTATGGGGGAGGTCAGGCCAGCATAGGCATCGATATTAAGCCTCATAGTTTAGCCTCATAAACAGGGTCTGCCTTTTCTAGACCCGTTTGTTCTGGCAGGGTTTGCGCGGGTGAGACCTGGGTAGGTGACGACTGGGTCCTGACCCCCTGCGCTCGTAGCGAGGGGAGCATATCCGGTTTGACTCGCTCCAAAAAGATCACCAACAGCGCGGTAAAGATACCTTCGATCACGACCAGAGGTAGGTGGGTTAACGCTAGCCCCATCACCGCGGTTCGCTCGGTAGCGGCATCAAATCCAGTGGGAATTGTGGTCACAATCAGCCCGACATAAATTAAGACCGCCAGCCCCAGGCCGATACTGCCTGCCAAAAAGCCTGCGATCCCGATCCGCCAGCGGGGAGACAGCTGCCGAGGTAGCCCAAACCGCAGGCGAAACACCCCGTAAGCCACCAGGGCCGGTAATCCCATCATCACCGCATCCACCCCCAGAGTCGAGAGTCCACCATGCCCCAAAAACACCGCCTGAAAAAATAAGCCGATCAGAATCGCGGGGAAGGCAAAATAGCCCAGTATCGCCCCCAGCAGACCGTTAAGCACTAGGTGAATGCTAGTGGGCGGCACCGGAATATGGATCGAAGAGGCCACAAAAAACGCCGCTGCCAGCAGCGATGCCTTGGGGATTTCAGCGGTCGCGTTGCCTTGCTTCTGAATGTGCTTGAGGGAATACCAGGTCAATAACCCAGTCAACCCATAGCCAGCCACACATATGGGTGCTGGCACAAATCCGTCTGGAATATGCACTATGCCTTCTTACCTCGTGAAAAAAATAAAGCGGTGCCCACAAACCCCCACATGGCTGCGCCGCCTGCGATGACTTTACTCAGGCCCTGGTCGCCAGGTGCCGTCCCTCCCCCAATGGGAATCGTCACGGCTTTGCCATGTCCGGCTTGCCTCACCACCACCTCCCAGTTACCGGGGGTTGACTCATCAGGGGCGAAGGTAAACTCGCCTTGATCATTGGTAGTGCCTGTCTGCCAGGGCGTTTCGGTATCTGTAGGGCTATAAACAGCGACCTGGGCATTGGCAATGGGATCGCCGTTGTCAAATTTCGAGAAGACGGTAACTGTGTGCTCGTAGGTTGCGATCGCGCCATGCCCCCAGGCGGGCATCGTCCTCAGCCCAGCTATCGCGATCCCTAAAGAGATTCCCGACAAAATCCCCAACCACCAGAGCTGTTTCACTCAGCACCCTCCTCTGCCCCACGCTCAGTGACCTCAACGCGCTCTGCTTTACAGTGACCTTCCCCCACATGGCCTAATCCCGAAAAAATGGTTTGCAATTTCCCATAATCCGCCTCAGACAGCTGCTGCTGTAGGTCGGCTTGAGCCGCCTCAAGCGAACCATCGGTGGCCAGCTCAGCAAATGGGTCAAACCCTAGAGCCTTCTGGTTAAGCGGATCATCAGCGGGGAGCTCGGCATCCCCAAACAGATGATCAAAGTGGAAGGTGGCTTCGACATCAGCGGTTTCATTGGGCTCTAATATACCTTTGCGCTCGTCCCCAATGAAGTCACCACAGGTAAATTTTAAGGAAGGGGCCAGTGCCAGCTCAAAAAGGATGGTTTGGTCCGCTTTGGTGGCAGTTCCCATTAATGTCATTGGAGCCTCCACCAGCGGAGCGGGCATGAGCGACCAAGAGAGGGCATTAAACCGCCCGGCGGGGGCATCCACAGCTTCTATTAGAATGGGCTCTGCGGTTTCATCCCCGGCGGCTAAGTCTACTTCTACAGGTTCATCAAGGGTGACAAGGGTTGCTGCCTGCAATGGCTCAGCTTGCTCAGGATCAAACGGGGGCTCAGTTTGATAAGCTGTGACCTCACTGAGGGTCACCATCACCTGGTCAAAGGTTATTTGCCAACCGTCTTTGGTCACAAACCCCTGACGCACAAAATCTTCCCCGTTAGCACGAATCTCTAAGGTTCCTGTCGGTTGGGATGGACTACAGGCCGTAACTGTATAGATAGCGACTGTGCCCAGCCCTAAGCCAATCAGCCGCTGTGATGCTGCTGTGAACATTTGAAAGCCTCGACTACACTGACCTCATCAGTTAACCGTCGAGTTTGACTTTTGTTCAATGCCCCTAGGGGGGAGGATAAAGGACAAACAAAAAAGCGCGATGGCCCAGGTTTAGGCCATCGCGCTTTTTCAAGTGATCTGGAAGACTCGATTAACTTTGGCGAAATAAAATTCCACTTAATCGATGGCAATCTCAAAGTTGGGACGGCTCGCGGTCAGCTCTGGTGCGGTCAGCACTCGAGCATAGAACGGCCCGCTCCCATCAATGGCCAGACGCGTATTTTGAACCAGGCTGGCAACCTCGCTGGTCTTGACATCGTAAGTCTGAGTAGCCAGTTTGGGGTAAAACCCGATTCCGATGATGGGTACCAGCAAACAAACTGCGATGAAGGCCTCGCGGGGCTTGATATCCCAAGTCGCCGTCTTCGGAATCTCAATCTCGCCAGGGGAGCCGTAAAAGATGCGGCGCAGCATCGACAGCAGATAAATCGGAGATAAAATCACCCCTACTGCTGCCAAGATGACAACGCCAGACTTGAAGAAGACACTGTAAGCATCGCTGGTCGAAAACCCGAGGAATACTGCCAGCTCAGCCACAAAGCCGCTCATGCCCGGCAGTGCCAAAGAGGCCATCGCCCCAGCTGTAAACAGCGCAAACACCACCGGCATCGCACGGCCCATGCCGCCCATTTTGTCCATTGCCAGGGTATGGGTGCGATCATAGGCAACCCCCGACAAAAAGAACATCACCGCTGCAATCAAGCCGTGGGAGATCAT
>JBCCRZ010000585.1:0-4324 GCA_039200855.1 Cyanobacteria bacterium P01_D01_bin.44
AAACTAACAACAATACGGCTCAACGCTCGAGATTCGGTGGATCACTCCATTTTGGCAGCCTTTGTCTTGACCGCTATACACCCCTCATATCAAAGCTTTTCAGCTTTGGAGATGTCTAAAGATAAAGGCGTGGAATGACTGCTTTGACATTGGAAATTGAACCTGTCGCAGAGCGGGTATCAATTACAGCAGAGCAATTGATCATTGATTTGGTGGATGGTCGAAGTCTAAGCATTCCACTGTCCTGGTATCCCCGTTTGCTCTATGCCTCCCAGAAAGCGCACCAGAATCGGGAACTACTGGGAGATGGCTATGCCGTTGAATGGCCTGATTTAGATGAGCATATCGGAATAGACGGGCTTATTGCCGGGAGACGCAGCAGCGAGAGTTCAAAATCTTTAAACGCCTGGCTACAAAAAGCGGGCCAGCTTAAGTTTGACTGCCCCCCCGCCAACATTGATAGATTTTAGAGCGAATCAAAGGGCTTCCCGGCTTAGGCCGATCTGGTCTTATTTGCGAGCATCAACACCGAAGCGTAGGTTCTCACGATGGAACCACCGTTGTTCTCAATGACCGTGACGATCTCATCTAGCAGTTCTCGTTGCTTGGCTTCTGATTGAATCAGATAGTCGGATTGAGTGCGAACTAAATCAAGGTATTGCTGCGTCGTGTAGCGCTGTGACCAGGGGTAGTGCTTAATGATCGGTTCTGTGAAATGCTGACTAGCAACCAGTTCTTGTTCTCTCTCGCTTACCCGCTCTTCGAACGACCTAAGCCGCCAGTTGGCATAGGTTGTGTAAGCCCGATCAAGTTGCTGAGTGATGACGTCATCAGTTCTGGTACCGATGTTCCAAATTAGAGCAATCTGACCTGTTGACTTTAAAGCTTGTGCCGCCTTGGCATAGCCAACTTCTGGATCAACCCAGTGAAAAGCTTGGGCTGACATGACGAGATCATAAGCTGCTGCTTGTAGGGGCCAATCTTCAAAGGTAACGGTTTCAATCGTCACGGTGGGATAAGAGCTGAGATTCTCATCGGCTACGATTGCCAGCTGGTTTCCTGGCTCTAAACAATGAATCGTGTAGCCTCGCTGGGCGAAGGGAAGTGTTGCCTTACCAGTGCCAGTGCCAACTTCTAAAATTCTAGATGTGTCCTGCAGCTGAGCCAGTTCTTCGAGGTCTTTAATTAGCCCAATCGGGTAGCTAGGGCGTGCCGTATTGTAGAGTCGAGCGACCTGATTGAAAGTTTGGGCACGCTGTTTGGCGATGTCCATGAGTCACTGACTCCCCAGAAGTAAGTCGAATCGTATTCTAGCTGATCAGGGAGCAGGGGATAGCTTATAGGTTTGATTGCCTTGGATTGATGGGCTGGGAGCAACCACACAACAGAAGGCCCTAATCAATAAAACTGCTGCATATCTCTCACCATGTGGACGGTCTCACCATCCTGATCAGTAACTGTAAAGCCTAACCTTTCGTAGAGACGGATAGCTGGATTGTCTAAAAAGGTGGTTAGAAGGATTGGCTTGGATGCCTTGTTGTGCAAGATATTCTCAAGTATTGCGGTTCCAATGCCTTTGCCGTGGAGATTAGGCGATAGCTGTATATTGTCGAGATGGAATTCGTTGTCATTTTCTTTGAGACTAAAATAGCCGACTCTTTGACCGTCCAAGGTAATGATTTCAGTGTTCTTTGCATTAAAGTCATTACGGAAAGCTGAAGAAACCCATCCGCCCCAATGACGGGTAAACAGATCGAACATATTCTGCTTAGTGAGTTCGTAGCAAAACGGGTAGTCAGCCTCAGTAGCGGGACGAGTTTCGTAATTCACTGAAGATTAGTCCAACATTAGTCCACTGATGTACTACACCTAGCCACGCAATCCTGGATGGCAAATCGGTAGTACCTGGATTCAAGCTAGCCCTATCAAAACTGATTTAACCTCAAACCCGTTAGATTTCTGTTTAGGTTGCATAGGCTTCCGGAAACGCTTGAACGAGCCGTGTGGTTTCTCCTATTACGGTTCTGGAGAATGGCCTATGCAATTAAATCAGACGGTGACGCTTGGCTATAACAAAGCAGTAGGTCTTATGCTGCTACTCGCAGGCGGGATAAACCTGTTTCTCAGCGTGTGGATTCTGCTGCTGGGTGAGTTGTCGATCACCATTGTCACCGGTATCATCGTCACGACCATCGGGCTTCTCTACCTGACTAAACCCTACTTTGCGGTAGAACCTGATCGTGTGGTGATGTATAACCTACTGGGGATGCCGGTTAAGACCTATACTTTAGAACCCTCCAGCACCGTCAGTATTGAGGGCAATCAGCTGTATATCAATACCAGCGGCACCCAAACAAAAGTTTCGGTGACAAA
Source organism: Cyanobacteria bacterium P01_D01_bin.44 (assembly GCA_039200855.1). Classification (GTDB taxonomy): domain Bacteria; phylum Cyanobacteriota; class Cyanobacteriia; order Phormidesmidales; family Phormidesmidaceae; genus SIO4C1. Next base: position 2,374 of record JBCCRZ010000585.1, read on the forward strand.
GTGGTTGACCAGCCCTAACGACTGGCAGCGACTCAGCAAGATTGCCAAAACTGCCTAAAATCGCCGTCCCACCCCAAGCTGCAAGCGTAGTGGGCTGTTACCCGTTGCAGAATCAGTCCCAATCCCCATTTTGGCATCGCCATACACCACAGTACCGGGCAGCAGCTCGGTCTCAGCTCCAGCGGAGAGTACCAAACCATTTTGATCGCCCACCGGAGTACTGCCCGATTGCACCACCGCATAGCCTGCCCCGGCATAGACATTGGTGCCCGCCATCACCGGCTGATCGTAGGTAATCGACGGAATTACCGCTCGGGTTTCTTGATCGACATAAAGCGCCCCGCGCAGCGACAGGGCAGAATTTTCGATATCGAGCCGACCTTGATATTCCTGGGCAGCCTCTGGGGGCAGCACCGTGCCCATCAAAGCGTCGCTTAAAGCGGGTGCCCCGGTTGACTCAAGCCCGCCAAAGACGGCTTCATCGACGGACAGACTTGACCCGGCGTAGCTACCGCTGAGTCCTTCTGGCTGTGCGATCGCAGGTCCACTCAGCAGCATAACCAGGGCCGAAAATCCAACCCATGCCGTATAGCGTTTGTCAAAAATCATCCTCAACCACACTCCGCTGATGCTCTTGATGCTCTTAATTTGCCAACCAGTAAAGCAAATCTAACAGGGGGCTATGACACTCTCTAAAAAGGCAATCATAATCAAAAATTCAACGGATGCAAGCCCATCAAAAAGCGCCGCTGCTTTTGAGCAACGGCGCTTTTTGATTGTTCAGCGATTAGGACAATTGGTTAGACTGTCACAGGTGTGCGACTGATGGTTTGCAGGGCTTCGACCAGGCTGCGCACCACGGCAACCATGGCCACCTCGTCATTGAGCTTGTTGACCGCAGAGCCTACGCCTATACCGGCGGCTCCGGCTGCGATCGCAAGCGGCGCGGCCACATTCGACAGCCCGGATGCACACAGCACGGGCAATGATACCGCTTTAGAAATCGCATGGGCCGCCGCTAGGGTAGGCGCAGCTTTCTCAATCAGCCCTAGCGCCCCTGCATGGGTGGGCTGACTGCTGGTGCCTCCCTCGGTTTGGATGATATCGGCACCGGCTGCCACTAAAGCCTCCGCCAGCTTGGCCTGCTCATCCAGGGCGAGGATATGGGGCACCGTTACTGACATCGTAATGTGGGGCAGCAGCTCACGGGTCTGCTGCGCAAGTGCCAGCACCTCATCTGCCTCAAATCGAATGCCCTGGGCATAAAAGGCGTCAAAATTGCCAATCTCGATCAGGTCAGCCCCTGCGGCCACTGGGGCTAAAAATTTCTCAGCTTCCACCGCAGATACGCAGATGGGTAAGTCGATGTGCTGTCGCACCTGTCGCACCAAATCGGCATCCGCTGCGATATCTACAAACGTTGCACCACCTTGTTGGGCGGCCCTGGCCACTGAAACAACGTGGGCGGCATTAAAGTTTGTCAAACCGCTAATAATTTTGAGGGCACGGCCCTGATCAAACGCCCGTTGAAGGGTGGGTTGAATGGTCATAGTTGATTTCGTTGCAAGCTATCTTGCCCCATTGTGCCAGAGGGTGGTGGGAAAGGGTGAGTAACGTTACGCACTCAACCGCTCCAAGATTTCTCGCCGGACTTCGTCCGGTGACTGGTTGCCGTCAATTTTTAGTAGCCGATTGCGATAGCCGTAGTAATCGAGCATGGGGACGGTTACCTCCAGGGCGGTTTCGATGCGGCGGCGCAGGGCGTCTGGGCCGTCGTCGATTGCGCCTCGGTTTTGCGATCGCTCAATGAGCACGTGGGCAGGCACCTCTAGCCACACCGCATAATCCACCGCCTGCTGGACCGAATCTAAGAAAAAATCCAGTTCCTCAGCTTGAAAGGCGGTGCGAGGGTAACCATCTAACACCCAGCCCTTGGCCGCATCTACGGCTT
>JBCCRZ010000586.1:0-4323 GCA_039200855.1 Cyanobacteria bacterium P01_D01_bin.44
CTTCAGCTTCCCTGTGATCATTAGCATGCGCGGCTAGCCACTCCGCTAAGTCATCGATCTGTTCAAAATCCAGTAAGGCTTCTCCCAACGCTTCCAGTTTCAGCAGCGGCAAATCCTTAACCTGTGCATCATAGTCTTCCGCAATATCACCAACCTTGCGACTGAGAAGACGTAGCACCCACTGGTGCTCTTTCTGAATGCCTTCCTGGATACCCTGCTGAATGCCTTCCTGGATACCCTCAGCTTTGATGTCTTGATAGATTACTGACTCCTGCATAAGCTCTCTCCTCAGGACACGTTGAATCAGTCGTTTCTCTAATATAGCTTTGGCCACATCGCTTACGACACACCGTAAAAGTAAACCCATTGGCACTAAAAGCAATGGTGGCTCGCAAGCCGCACAAAGCTTTGTGCGGCTCGCTATACTGACCCGGATAAAATTGCAGTCTCAGCAGCGATATTGCTCTGAGTCCGTAGCTCTGGAATTGCTTCAATCTGCTCAGCGAGTAAAATACCTAAAAAAATCTGGCAAGATTAAGAAGTGATTCTTATTCTGATACGCATCTAAAGGTACTGGCTTCGGGCCTACGCTCCTTCCTATGACGTCAATTTTGTCTTCCCGCCAATCAACTCATCTTTCATCGGTGCGGGCTGAAGTTCAAGACCTGCAAACTCAGCTGGTGAGCTGGCGACGGCAGATTCATCAAAAGCCTGAGCTGGGGTTTGAAGAAATTCTGACGACCCAATTTGTGCAGCAAAAACTGACTGAATGGGAAATTCCTTTTGAAAAGGGAATTGCGAAGACGGGTATCGTGGCTACCCTGCGAGGGGCTGCCAAGGGGCAGGCGTCAGGAAAACAGCCGGTGCTGGCAATCCGCGCAGATATGGATGCCTTGCCGATCCACGAACTCAACGAGGTGCCCTATCGGTCGCAGCACGATGGCAAAATGCACGCCTGCGGACACGATGGGCATGTCACGATTGCCCTGGGAACTGCGTACTATTTAGCGAAACATTGCGATCGCTTTTCAGGCACGGTCAAAATTATTTTTCAGCCTGCGGAGGAAGGCCCCGGCGGGGCTAAACCCATGATCGAAGCGGGGGTGCTGCACAACCCTGAGGTGGAGGCCATTGTTGGTCTGCACCTGTGGAATAACCTACCCCTGGGCACCGTTGGAGTACGCAACGGTCCCATGATGGCCGCTACCGAATTTTTCCATTGCACGATTCAAGGGCGCGGGGGGCACGGGGCAATTCCCCATCAAACGGTGGATGCGATTGTGGTAGCAGCCCAGGTGGTGTCTGCGGTGCAGACGATTGTGGCGCGCAATATTAATCCGCTGGCGTCAGCGGTGGTGACCATTGGTGAGTTTAACGCGGGGACTGCGGTGAATGTGATTGCCAACAGCGCCCATCTTAGCGGGACCGTTCGCTACTTTGAGCCGAGCTATCGAGAGCTGATTCCGCAGCGGCTGGAGCAAATCATTGCTGGGGTTTGCCAGAGCCACGGGGCAACCTATGACCTTGATTATCAACACCTGTATCCGCCAGTGATTAACGATCCAGCCATTGCCGACTTAGTGCGTTCAGTCGCTTTGTCGGTGGTGGAGACGCCTGCGGGGGTGGTACCTGAGTGCCAGACGATGGGCGGCGAAGACATGTCGTTTTTCTTGCAGGAGAAACCGGGCTGCTACTTTTTCTTGGGGGCGGCGAATTCGGAGAAGGGATTGGATTTTCCGCATCACCATCCCCGCTTTGACTTTGATGAAACGGCGTTAGGCATGGGGGTAGAGATTTTTGTACGATGTGTTGAAAAATTTTGCCGATAAATACCCGAATTTGAATGGTGGGCACTGCCCACTCTATCCGCCTGCCGACGCAATATATTGCGCCTCTACGTGACCCACTACCCACTACTCACTACTCACCTTTTCCCCTTTCCCTTTCCCCCTTTCCCCCTTAAAATCGATGCTATCCTGGCGCGTTAATTAAACTCTCTATGGCTCTCAATGAGGAAATTCCTCGTCTGCGCGATTTGCTGCCGGCGTCTGGACGCATGAAGACTCGGATTGTCACCAATCCGCGCCAGATGGAGGTGATTAAGGCCGAGTTTCCTAAACCCTGGAAAAAGAGTCACCCGATTTCGATTAACTTTGACCTTTGGCAAGACCTGTCGATTGCTCAGAGAGATCTCTTATTCCTGCGAGCAGCGGCCTGGATTGAGACGGTGCAGCCCCTCAGAGTCGATGTTTACCAGGGGGTGGCGGCGGCTGGGGTGCTGGGCTTTTTGGTAGAGCTATCGCAGTTTGATGCGATTGGCGTTCTCACAGCGGGCGGGCTGACGGCGTTTGCAGGGGCTCAAATCTGGCGCAATAGCCGGGGCAATCAGGCCGAGGTGGCGGCAGATGAGGCGGCGATTAAGGTGGCCCAGCGGCGAGGCTATGCCGAAGCCACGGCGGCTCAAGAGTTGTTAGCGGCCATTGAGACGGCAGTTCGGCTCGAAGGTCGCTCAAATTTAAGCTTTGCTGAGCTGACGCGGACTCAGAATTTGCGTGCGATCGCAAATCTCAGCGCGTCTCCTGCGTCGAAGTAGGAGAGTGGGGGAGTGGGAGAGTGGGTAAGACGGTGAATAGCTGGCGAGGTGAGCTTGGGCTTTTATTTCAAGCGCGTCAGGGGCAAACTGTGCCGATCAGCCATCGGGCGACCTCACCTTTGAAACTACAGCGGCCTTTTTATCCTGCTCATGACACCTGTCAGAGTGTGATTGTGCATACGGCTGGGGGCATGGTGGGGGGTGATCGGCTAGCGATTGATATCCAGGCTGATACAGATACTCAGCCGCTGGTCACCACGGCGGCGGCTAATAAGGTGTATCGCAGTGCGGGGCCAACTGCGCAGCAAACGACCCATCTCAAAATAGGCGCTGGGGCGCTGCTGGAATGGCTGCCCCAGGAGACGATTATTTTTGACGAGGCCCAATACCATCAATCGTTGCGGGTGGATCTGGCCCCAGACGCTATTTGGCTGGGGTGGGATTTGATGCGGTTGGGGCGCAGTGCTCGAGGGGAACGGTTTAGTCAGGGGCAGGTGCGATCATACACCGAGGTCTGGCGGGGTGACATGCCTTTGTGGATTGACCGTCAATGGATTGAGGGAGGTTCTCCAGTCTTGACTAGCCCCCACGGGTTCGCCGGATATCCTGTGATTGCTAGCTTCGCACTCGTCGGCAAAGTTATTAAACCTGAACATTTAGAGATTATTCGCAGCCTGTGGCCCGAATTCAATGACGCTGATATGGGTGTCACCGCGCTCCAATCGGGAATGCTTTGCCGCTATCGAGGCACATCTACCCAACAAGCCCGCACCTGGTTTGTTAAAATTTGGCGATATCTCAAACCCTATTTGAATGGAAAAACAGCCTATGTACCAAGGGTTTGGGGGCTTTGAGGTGCCCCCTGAACCTGATATAAAGGTTAAATATTCACTCAGACCAAGGCTTTCTTCGGATATTGAAACGTGTCGGGGTGGTGGGTTTAACGTGCTCGGTTGGTTTGAATAGCTTTCGGTCACCCGTAACCCACCCTTGTATCTTCAGAACTAGGCATCCCGTCCCACCCTCCCCATCTCCCCTGCCCCTCTACCCTCTACCCACCACCCTCTACCCTCTACCTATCACCCCCAACATGCAACTCACCCCCCAAGAAAAAGACAAGCTATTGATTTTTACGGCGGCCTTAGTGGCCGAGCGGCGTAAGGATCGTGGTCTCAAGCTCAACCATCCCGAAGCGGTGGCTTATATTTCTGCGGCAATTTTAGAAGGGGCGCGGGATGGCAGAACGGTGGCCGATTTAATGGACTATGGCACCACCCTGTTAACCCGTGATGATGTCATGGACGGGATTGCTGAGATAATCCATGAGGTGCAGGTTGAGGCGACTTTTCCAGATGGGACCAAGTTGGTGACAGTGCATACTCCCATTCGATAGCAGGCCCACAACCCCTCTCCCAGCTTTGGGAGAGAGGAAAAAGAGGTTCCCGTTTCGCTTTCTCAGATTTTCCTATGACTGAAACATCCTCAGCCCCATCTCCCAATGATCTGCCTCTTGATGCTGCCACCCGAACAGCGGTAATCAATCGGATTGCGGATAGCCTCGATCGCTACGCCTTTCCAGAGGTGGCGGCTAAGATTCAGGCGGATTTGCGCGATCGCATCGCTAAAGATGGCTACAGTGACCTCAAAAGTTGTCTGCAACTGTCAGAAACCCTTACGGCCCAGCTCCAAACCCTGAGCAAAGACTTGCATCTGCAGATACACTTCAGTCC
>JBCCRZ010000587.1:0-4315 GCA_039200855.1 Cyanobacteria bacterium P01_D01_bin.44
CTGGCGGGCAATGTGCCTAAAGACATCGAGGTCCAGGCTCGGGCTGTGCTCACTAAAGTGGGCCTGGGCGATCGCACTGACGCCTTCCCAGATAAGCTCTCTGGGGGGCAGCAGCAGCGGGTGGCCATTGCTCGCGCCCTGGTTCACGAACCCCGTTTGATTTTGGCTGATGAACCCACTGGCAACCTTGACGAAGACACGGGCGAAACGGTTTTGCAATTGCTGTTTGACCTGACCCGCAATGTGAATAAGACCCTGATTATGGCGACCCACAACCCCGAGATCGCCAAATACGCCGATCGAGTGCTGCGGGTCCACGAAGGCCACCTCGAAGACGCCACCGCCGAATTTTCGGAGGCGGTTGCCGTATGACTTCTTTGCCGCCTCAATCCTCTACTGACGGGAAAGGTGGGCAATTTACCCACCCTACGCCTACTTCCCCATCCTCCCCACCTCCCCACCTACCCACCTCCAATGCCCCCCTCTGGCGACTGGCCTGGCGACGTATCCGCCGCCGTCCCTTCCAATACGTTCTTTTCATCCTGGGCATTGCCATTGGGGTGGCGATGATGGTGTCGATTGATCTGGCGAATGGGTCTGCCCATCGAGCGTTTGAGCTATCGACGGATGCGATCGCAGGTCGTACCACCCACCGCATTGAGGCGATCTCCCCCATCGGCGTAGACGAATCTGTCTACCGCGAGTTGCGCACAGAGTTGGGCTATACCCAATCAGCCCCCATTGTCGAAGGCTACGTAGTGGCCGAAGATTTGGATCGGCAGCCGATGCGCCTGGTGGGGGTAGATTTTTTCGCTGAGGCCCCCTTTCGCAGCTATCTGAGCGGGGATGCGGATGGTGATTCGAGCCAGGGTATTGAGGCGCTGACCGCCTTTTTGACCGAGCCGAATACGGTGATTTTGGCGAAGGATACCGCTGCCCGGTATGGAGTGAAGGTAGGGAATCGACTCAGGCTAACTCTGGCAGGGCAGCCGATTGCCGCCCGAGTCGTGGGGATTTTGCAGCCCGCCAATGCCCTCACCCGCGATGCGCTTAGTAATATGTTATTTACTGATATCGCCTCAGCCCAAGAGATTTTGGACATGCAGGGGCATCTCAGCCACATTGACCTGATTGCTGACAGTGAGGCCGACCTGACCCCCATCCGCGAAATTTTGCCTAAGGGGGTCAAGCTTGAAACCGCCCAGGCTCAGAAAAACGCGGTGCAGCAGATGACAGCGGCCTTTGAGCTAAACCTGACGGCGCTGAGTTTGCTGGCACTGGTGGTGGGCATGTTTTTGATCTACAACACGGTCACCTTTAGCGTCATCCAGCGGCGACCGCTGTTTGGCACGCTCCGATGTTTGGGGGTGACTCAAGGGCAGTTATTTCAGCTAATTTTAGGCGAGTCGCTGGTGCTGAGTATCTTTGGCTCGATTTTGGGTTTGGGGTTAGGGGTGGTGCTCGGTCGCAGCATTGTGGGGCTGATCACCCAGAGCATCAATGACTTTTACTTTGTGGTCTATGTGCGCGACATCAGCCTGAGCACGTTCACCCTGGTCAAGGGGCTGTTTATCGGCATCTTTGCGGCCCTGTTTGCCTCGTTGATACCGGCGATTGAGGCGATGCGGACTTCGCCCCAGAGCAGCCTGCAGCGCTCGACTCTAGAGGGCAAGGTTCAAAAGATTTTGCCATGGCTGGTGCTGGCTTGGGGGCTGTTTACCCTGGGCGGCATTGGCCTGCTGTCGATTGAAAATGGCGGATTGGTGATCGCCTTTGGTGGACTCTTTGCGATTTTGCTGGCGGCGGCCTTACTAACGCCCCCCCTGACTGCTTTTTTGATGAAAGGGATGACGCCGGTCTTGAATACGCTAATTGGCGTGTTGGGTAAGATGGCCCCCCGCGATATTAATCGCTCTCTGAGTCGGACGTCGGTTGCGATCGCATCCCTGATGGTCGCCGTCTCTGTGATTGTGGGTGTGTCGGTCATGGTGGGCTCCTTTAGAACCACCGTGGTGCAATGGCTTGACCAAACCCTCCAGGCTGATATCTATGTCACACCCCCCAGCACCACCGCCAACCGCGTCTTTGGCAGCGTTGACCCTGCGGTAGTCACCGAAGCCTACACCTGGCCCGAAATCGACCACATCGTTACGTACAACGACGCCGATGTCGATGTGATTGCCTTCAACCGACCGATGGTAGGGGCTCCTGTAGGGGCGCAAAATTTTGCGCCCCTACAGGATATTGTGGCCGCTCCCGAAATCCCCATCAATCGTCAGGCCAAAATCATCTCCGCCGACGGCGATGTCTCCAACGGCAAACGCCCCTACGCCTGGATTCGCGACAATGTAAAAGACCCTTGGCCGCAGCTCGACGCAGGCGAAGGCGTGATCATTTCCGAGGCGCTGATGCTCCGCGCGGGTGTTTCTGACCCGCCAGAGACGGTTACCTTAGAGTCTCCCCAAGGCCCGCGCACGTTTCCTGTGGTGGCTGTCTTTTATGACTATTCCTCAGATCGCGGCACCATTCTCCTTGACAACGACATCTATCTAGACCTGTGGCAAGACCCCAGCATTGCCTCCCTGGGACTGTTCGTGAAGCCCAATATCTCCGTAGACGACGTGGTGACTCGCCTGAGGCAAACCTTTAAAGGGCGACAAGATCTCGTCGCCCAGTCAAACCGCAATTTGCGCCAGGGTTCTTTAGACATCTTTGATCGCACCTTTGCCATCACTGGGGCGCTGCGGCTCCTCGCTGTGGTGGTCGCCTTTATCGGGGTGCTCAGTGCCCTGATGAGCCTACAGCTAGAACGCACCCGAGAGCTGGGTATCCTCCGCGCCAACGGCATGACGCCGTTTCAAATGTGGAAACTCACCCTGCTCGAGACCGGTATCATGGGCAGCCTGGCAGGATTTTTTGCCATGCCCCTGGGCTATGCCCTGGCCTGGATTTTAATCTATGTGATCAATGTGCGCTCCTTTGGGTGGACGCTGCAGATGCAGATCGAGCCCAGCTACTTTTGGCAAGCCTGGATTGTTGCCGTGGTGGCAGCGCTGTTGGCGGGCGTGTACCCAGCCTGGCGGCTTGGCAAGATGGTGGTGGCGACGGCGATTAGGCAGGAATGAGTAGTGGGTGGTGGGTAGTGGGTGGTGGGTCAAAGACTTATTCTCCGCGTCCCCGCGTCTCCCCTTCTCCGCGTCCCTGTGTCTTCCTTCCCCATCCTCCCCACCTCCCCCACCTTTAACTTTTAACCTTTAACCTTTAACCTCTCCATGAAACGCCTCCCGCTTCTCCTCCTGTCTCTCTCGCTGATTCTTCTCCTCTCACTCTGGCCGCGACCGGGCATTACCAACAGTGGTCAGGCCTCTGTAGAGTGGCTGTCTGCCGAAGAATCAGGTATTTCTGAGGGCTTTGCGCGGGTGAGCGAGCCGAAGACACTCAAGTTTCCGCAAGATTTGGGACCCCATGATGAGTATCAAACGGAGTGGTGGTACTACACGGGGAATTTGGAGACTGAGGCAGGGCGGGAGTTTGGGTATCAGCTAACATTCTTTCGACGGGGGTTGACGTCGGCGGTCGAGGCGGGGGCTGATTTATCGGACTGGCGTTCGAACCAGGTATATTTCTCTCACTTCACCATTAGCGATATTGTTGATCAAAAGTTTTACCCCCACGAGCGATTTAGTCGCGAGTCGGCAGGACTATCGGGGGCGCAGGCGGAGCCCTATCGGGTGTGGGTCGAAGATTGGTCTGCGACGGCGCTAGCACCTGGCAAAATCCATCTAGTGGCGGACGCCGGGGATGTCGCGATAGATTTGATCTTGGATGAAACCCTGCCGCCTGTCTTGCAGGGCGATCGGGGTTATAGCAAAAAGGGACCCGAGCCGGGAAATGCGTCCTACTACTACTCCATCGTGCAGCAGCAAACCCAGGGAATGGTAACGGTGGCGGATGAGATATTTGAGGTCAGGGGTCTGACTTGGAAAGATCATGAATATTCCACCAGTGCGCTGAGCCCAGGGATGGTAGGTTGGGACTGGTTCTCACTGCAGCTGGATGATGGCTCAGCCCTGATGCTGTACGGCCTGCGCAAAGACGACGGTACCATTGCAGATGTGTCGAGTGGCACCTATGTTAGCGCCGACGGCAAAACTCAATCAATTGACCCCGCCGACTGGCAAATTGACGTGTTAAACACCTGGCGTAGCCCCACCAGCAAGGCAGAGTATCCCGCCCAATGGCACATTGAGATACCCAAGTTAGGGATAGTTCTCGATGGTAAATCACTGATGCCCAATCAGGAACTCAATATCTC
>JBCCRZ010000588.1:0-4302 GCA_039200855.1 Cyanobacteria bacterium P01_D01_bin.44
GGTTGCGATCGCAGCTTCAAAATTTCTCTGAGAGACTTGAGCCTGACTTCGCCTTAAAAGCTCCTTGACTTCAGGATGAGAGGCCGCTTCGGCAGCATAAACAACCGCCGTGTTTGAGGTTGTAGCAACGGCGGTTGTATTGATGGCAGACAAAGCGAACAGCTGAGGCTGAATACAAATAATCAAGATGACAAAGAGGGCTGTCAAGAAAGCATGGAATGGTTTCATAATTCTGATAACCTTCTCAAACGCTTAAATACTTGCAGGTGCAGCTCCCTTACCAAGGGATACTACTTACACACAGCACACTGTCCCAATTTAAAATCTTCTCGAAAAAGGTAATAAGGCATTGCTGCTCCCCGGGATGACTTTAGTTGTGAGAGGCCGTTCGATAGCCATAAAGACAGACCAACTCATTAGCCATAAAGACAGACCAACTCATTCTCTAAATCAGCAATTGCGATCATAATTTATGTTTGGCCAATTCAATAGTGAAGGGCAGCTAAGCTCTGGTCAGCCAACGCATCTCTGTAAAGCTTTGAAATCTATAAAGCTTTGAAAATCTTCAGCGTGAATGCAAAAACTGCTCAATCGTCTCCACCAGCTGATCTAACTCAGATTCGAGGGTGAAATAGTGAACACAGGCACGGACGCAATTTGGCAATAGCAGCGTGCGCAGGTAGATATGTTGGTTTTCTAGATGGGTGACCAGTTGAGTATGTAAAGCGGGTGATGGGTTACCGTCGGAGGTGATTTGAAATGAGATCAGTCCCGACTCAGGCGGGGTTTTGAGTAAGCAGGTGATTTGCGGCAGGCGATTGAGACGCCCCCATAGATAGATACTGAGCTGGCAGATTCTGAAATAGCGCTGCTGGGCGGTGCCCCACTGGTTGTGGAATGCGATCGCAGCCCTCAAACTCGGCCATAAAGGCCCATCGGAGGTGGCAATCTGAAATCGACGCGCATCGGGTTGCCAGCCAATGGGATTTGCTTCCCCATCCATACGAATCCCGCGCCAGCCAATAAACGTCGGAGATATCGCGTCTAGGGCATCTGGCCTGACATAGAGACCCCCGACCCCCGCCGGACCGCAGCACCATTTATGACCCGTAAAGGCATAAAAATCAGCCCCCAATTCGTCGAGATTGAGGGGCAACATCCCGACTGATTGAGCTGCATCGACTAATATCCGCACAGGTTGAGGGGCATGACTCCGACACAGATTCACAATGTCTTTGAAAGGCAGCAGTTGGCCCGTATTCCAAAGCACGTGGCTAATTACCAGCAACCGAGTGCGGGGGTGCAACGCTTGGGCGATGGCCATCGTTGGCGAGAGCCGTAACGGGGGGGTTAGGGAAACCCAATCAACCTCAACCCCATAGCGGCGACTCAGTTCTTGCACCGCCGCCACAATGCCAGGATGCTCGCAGTCCGAGATCAAGATGTGATCGCCTGCCTGCCAGGGCAGGCCCCACAGCGGAATATTACAGCCCACTGTCACATTTTCGGTTAGCGTCAGACTCTCTGGAGTTGTGCCCAGCTCAGTTGCCATGGCTTGTCGCAAGAGATCTGCTTCATGCTTTAGCCACTCATTAGCCGCACTGGAGAAAGGGCCATTTTGTTGAAGCTGCTTATGTCCGGCATAGATAGCCTCCAGGGCAACCTGGGGCATGGGTCCTTGTCCACCATAGTTACCGTAGAGCTTGTCCTTGAGGGCTGGAATAGACTGTCGATGCTGCTGTAGCGCTTTAAGATCCAGGCGATTATTCACACAGACTCCTGAAGTGAGGACAGTTAGTAACCGGACGGGGTTTCACGATTTTTGCACATCCGCTCCTAAATAAAATGGCTAGCTTTTTACAAATAAGCGGGAAGTTTAAAGGGGGGGATCCAAACTCAAACTCTCCCCTGCTCCCCCTTGCCTCCCCTGCTCCCTCTGCTCCTTGCCTTCGCTAAAGCCTTTTCCGCCTTTAGGAGAGACCCATCCTGGATACGCTAAAATCCGGTAGCGTCGATTACGAAAATCGCCACCTGCTCAAACACACAAACGCGATGAGGGAAATCATCATGAAAATGCGTCGTTCACGCGTCACAGCTTTACTGACCATGGCACTCGCGTTAGGGCTATCGAGTTGCGGTGCGTCTAAGGTGGCTCAATGCAATAGCTTTGCCGAGGTGATTAATGACGCCCAGGGCTTTAAAGCTGAGTTTGAATCTGAAATTGACGGTTTCACTCAAGAAGCAGCACAAGCCCAAAGCCTTGAAGACATTCAAGGGGCAGCCACTCAGTATATTGGCGCGGTGGATACCGTCGTCGGTAATATCGGCGGAATGGTTTCGAGTTTAGAAGGCCTCTCCCTCGATGACGAGCAACTAGCGCAGTATCGCGGCGAATATGTGGACATTATCTCGGGGTCGGCAACAGAGTTACAGGTCGCCAGCGAAGCTATGCAGCTCGTGGCAGATGCCCAGTCTGAGGCCGATCTGGGCAACGTGTTAGAAGCATTTCAGCAAAAGGCCAATACCGCTTTTTCAAATTTGCAAGACCTTTCAGGGCGTGAGTCTGAGCTCGTGAGCAACATCAATACTCACTGCGATGCCGAAGGCGCTGCGCCGGACGAGGCCGAGGGCCCCACCGAAGCGCCTGCTGCAGAGCCTGCCCAGTAAGCTGAGCAGGCTTGCCAAATGGAAAGCTGCTAAACGTTAAAATAGGTGGCGCTGACCATTTTCGTCTCACTCTCTTAAATATGTCTGCTGCGTTACTCCGAGTGATTGATCGATCGCCCCATCAAACCCTTGAGATTCACTCTAGTGGAGGGGGGCTCAAGGGTCGCTTCCGGGTCCCTGGGGATAAATCGATTTCTCATCGGGCGCTGATGTTGGGCGCGATCTCAAGTGGCGAAACCCGGATTCAAGGGCTTTTGCTGGGCGAAGACCCCCGCAGTACGGCTAAGTGTTTCCAAGCGATGGGGGCGCAAATATCAGATTTAGAGGCGGACTGGATCACGGTCAAGGGGCTCGGCATTGGTAACTTACAAGAGCCCAAAGATGTCTTAGATGCAGGCAACTCGGGAACTACGATGCGGCTGATGCTGGGGCTGCTAGCCTCCCAACCCGATCGTTTTTTCGTGGTAACTGGGGATGCTTCGCTGCGATCTCGCCCGATGGCCCGCGTCATCACACCTCTCTCACAGATGGGGGCAGCCATCTGGGGGCGTGACGGCAATCGTCTCGCGCCACTGGCAGTCCAAGGCCGTGCCCTCAAGCCGATGCACTATCACTCCCCCATTGCCTCTGCCCAGGTAAAGTCCTGCATTTTGCTAGCGGGCCTCAATACTCACGGGGATACTACCGTCACCGAGCCCAGCCTGTCCCGTGATCATAGCGAACGCATGTTAAGGGCTTTTGGCGCTAATCTGAGTGTTGATCCAGACACCTGTAGTGTCACCCTGCACGGTCCGGCCCAGCTTACCGGGCAAACGATCATTGTGCCAGGTGATATTAGCTCCGCAGCTTTTTGGTTGGTAGCTGCCGCTATTGTGCCAGGGTCTGACATTGTGGTTGAGAATGTCGGCATTAATCCCACCCGTACCGGCATTTTAGACGTATTACATCGGATGGAAGCCGACCTCACCCTCGAAAATCAGCGCGAGGTGACCGGCGAACCCGTTGCCGATATCCGCGTGCGCAGCAGTCAGCTCAAAGCCTGCACTGTCGGTGGGGATATTATTCCTCGAATGATTGATGAGGTGCCTATTCTGGCGGTGGCAGCGCTCTTTGCCAACGGCACAACGGTGATCAAAGATGCTGCCGAACTGCGGGTTAAAGAAAGCGATCGCATCGCCGTCATGGCCACCCAGCTTGGCCAGATGGGGGCAACCGTGACAGAGTACCCTGACGGCTTAGAGATTATCGGGGGCCAATCCATAACCGGGGCCGAAGTCGATAGCGATACCGATCACCGCATCGCCATGAGCCTTGCGATCGCAGCCCTGTGCGCCAGTGGTACCACCCAGATCCATCGGGCCGAAGCCGCAGCGGTTTCTTATCCTACTTTTATAGAGACCCTGTTGCAGTTAAGTCAATCCTGAGTCATCAGCCATCCTGCCTGTCTTAGCAGCGGTTTTGGGCATTTTTATAGACACCTGACAGCTTCAGCCTTGATATCGTCGTCGTCGAGGGAGTAGAAACCGCCACCGAACAAGCCTTTTTGACAAAATATCAATGCGACTTTGTACGAGCGCATTAATGGGGTCAACCCCATGCCAGCCAAGGCAATCCGGGATCAGACTAGGCACCCAA
>JBCCRZ010000589.1:0-4300 GCA_039200855.1 Cyanobacteria bacterium P01_D01_bin.44
AAACAGCTCGCTACGCTGCTGGCAGTTCATCCAGGGATCGGCGTCCCCCCAGAGCAATAACAGCGGCTTGTCTAGCTGAGCCAGTAGCGTATCCACCGTTTCACCCCGTTCTGCCTTGAACAGAGCCGCAAAAGCAGCCGGAGCCTCGGGTTCGCACGCCGGTCGATAAATCGCCTCGACCAGCTCATCCGTCACCGCCGCCTTGTTGACATAAACCTGCTGCAAGGTTTTACGAATATAGGACTTGTTCCGCACAAATTGAAAAATAAACCAGCTGGGGATAGGACTCAGCACAATATCCCGAATCAGCTTACCCACGGTTTCTCTAAAAGGATTCGGTTCAGCCTGAGCCAGGGTTTCACTAAAGGAGCCCACCCCGTTGAGCAGCACCGCCCCCGCCGCCGACTCGGGCCGGGTGGCCGCAGTAAACAAGCACGAGTAGCCGCCGATAGAGTTGCCCGCCAACACCACGGGCTGAGCCACCACCTCAGTCACAAAATCATGGAGCTGATCGCGCCATAGCTCAGCGCTGTAGCCCCCAGCCGGTTTAGACGACCGCCCAAAGCCAATCAGATCAATGGCCCACACTTCAAAATCAGCCTGTAGCTCAGCAATATTCCGAGACCAGTGATCGGTCGAAGCCCCAAAACCATGCACCAGCAGCAGGGGGGGGCGATTGGGCCACGGCTCCCCAGCCCGCACATAGTAAACCTTGAAATTTCGCCAAGACCAGTGGGCACCAACGGTCTCACTCAGGGCAATCGTCATAATGAGGACTGTGTTAAGAAACGTGAATTACCTCTTAAAGTCTACCGTGGGTTTCTGTACTGCGGGGTGAGATATCGATAGGCTGACCTTGGGAAACTCAAGTTTTAAGGTTTAAGTTCTCAATTTTGAGTTGATGGGGCTGAGTTACACCCAATCTAAGCATCACTCTCGAGGAGTGCCTCCCAATTGGATTAACTTAAAATTCAAAACTCAAAATTTAGAACTTTCCGTGTTTTGGTTGCTCACCGATGTTGAATTTTAATTAGCAATGGCTGCCCTCGCCCGTCCCCGTTCCCGTCGCTTACGTAAGTCATCCTGGTTTGAGCGCGCCATGGCGCTGCTGGCGACCCTCAACCTGGGCCTGGTCGCCTTTGACCTGAGCTATATTCCTTTGCGCGATCGCTATCTCCAGATACTGCCCGACTTTACCCAGCGGTATGGGGCCACCCTCAAAGGCATCGAGCCCGAGCGCGCAACCACAGCCTATCTAGCCCTGGTCGATCGCCTCGAAGCCCAGGTGGTAAACACCGGCTTGAATTCTCCCGAAACCAGAAATTTGCTGGAGGAACTGCGCGATCGCAGCGTCGATATCGTCGATGAAAACCCCTTTGAAGTCGCCAATAAATCGGGCACTCTAGAGCGCATCAAAAACCACATGCGCGAACGGGTCGAGCAAGAATCCTCTAAGGACGCCTTCAGGGAATTTTGGAGTGTATCGTATCTTAGCCAGGCAGGTTGGCAAGAGGAAGCTACCTTCTTTGACCAAACCGTCCGCCCGCTGTTTGAGACCAACTACTGGCGCGGTATTGACTTTAGCGGGCGACCCATTGATCGATTTTGGCTGATCGACATCTGGTTTATCGGCCTTTTTGGGCTTGAGTTTTTAGCCCGAACCTATATCCTCAGCCGTCGCCACGACAATACCAACTGGTTTGATGCCATGCTGTGGCGACTCTACGATGTCCCCCTGCTGCTGCCTTTCTGGCGCTGGCTACGGGTCATTCCAGTCACGATTCGTTTAAATCAAGCTCACCTGGTTAACTTGGAACCCATTCGAGGTCGTCTAAATCGAATTCTGATCAGTCAGTTTGCGGTTGAGCTGACTGAGGTGGTGTTTCTGCGCATAATCGACCAGACGCAAAATATGGTTCGCCAGGGCCAAATCACCCGCTGGATATTCGAGGCCACTAGCCAAACCCGCTATATCGACATCAATGGCGTTGATGAAATTCAAACCATCGCCCAACGGCTTACTGAGGTGATAGTCGATGGCGTACTGCCACAGGTCAAACCCGACATCGATATCCTTCTAGCCCATAGCGTCGATGGGGCGTTGGCCCAAGCCCCCGCCTACCAGGGGCTAAAGTTTCTGCCAGGGTTTGATAACCTCTCCCATCAGCTCACCCAACAAATCGCAGCAGAGGTCTCTAAAAACCTGTATCAGGCCATCAAAACTGCAATATCTGATGAGCGCGGAAGCGAGTTGGTCAGCAAGCTAATCAGCAGCTTTGGCAGCCATTTTCGAAAAGAAATTCAAAAAGATGACGCCCTCCGCGAAATCCAGTCGCTGACCACCGCCCTGCTTGAAGAAATCAAGATCAATTATGTCGAACGCCTCGCAGATGAGGATATTGAAAAACTAGAAGCCGATCGCTATCGGCTCTACAGCACCACTCAGAAGAATCGATAAGTGATCGCCTGACTCACTGCCAAAAAGGAGTTATCAACTAGCAAGGTTTGGATCTAACCAGCGCATAGCCTTTCTCAAGCGGTTTAATTTTGTCGAGCCAGTAAGACTCATGAGCCAGGGCCTTCGGTCACCAAAAAATCTAGTACTTCCTGAATAAAGCGATCGCGCCCTCGCGCTGGGCGGTCATTAAACAAATAGTGGGTTGCGCCTGGAATGATCACGGTACGCGCAACTGGCGCATTCACCAGTTCTGCTGCTAGCACCGATAGGTCTTCCGGTCGCGACCAAAAATCTCGCTCACCTCGGATAGCCAACGTTGGCGTATAAATATCCTGAGCGTCCCAGTACCGCTCCCCTTGAGCCAAATTAAAGCTTTCTTCTCGATAAGCCGTAGGAACACGCGCACTAGGTGGTATACGGTCCTGGCTGGTCGGATCTAGCTCAACGGCTGTCCGCGCATAGGCCTCTGCAACCGCCGGGTCACGCCACTCGGTCTTGTCGTTCGCTGGAATTGAGTTATCCCATCCTCGCAGAAATCCATCGTAATCGACTAAGCGATAGGCTCCACCGCTGGAGTCAAAAGTACCAGGATTATCAGGATCTTCAAATCGCTCGGTCAACGCCCACGGTGCATTAACGCCATACAGACTGTTCAGCATCACCAGATGACTGACCAGATCATTGTTTTGACTGGTATATAGGCCAGCCCAGTGACCACCGGTGGCCCATCCGACCAAGGCAATTTGACACTGGCGGGTGCGATCGCAAATCCAATCTACCACCGCGCCAATATCGCGCACCGCCTCCTCAGAGGTAACCGCAGGCGAGTTGCGATTGGTGGATGCGTCTAATGCAGCAGGTCGGGATGAATGCTCCCACCCACGGACATTCATCACGTAAACAGGGTGGCTTGCCTCTGCAAAACTTGCCGCCAGCGAGTAGCCTGGAACCGCCAAATCAAAAGAGGCCAGCCCCCCAGGTCCACCGCCGTGAATTAAAAGAATGGGTACGCCGGTTGGCTTTTCACTGGGCAAGATTTCTCGGACAAAAATCTCAATGCCTGGGTCACTCTCAACCCAAAAATCTGCGCGGGATAAAGCCGCATTCGATAAGCTGCTTTGGCTAATCGAAGGGGCATCGGGTGCGATCGCACCTGCCTCAACCTGACCTTCAGCCTGACTATTCAGCACCGGCAGTATCCCTACGACAAACAGCAACAGCCCTATCTGACCTATTACTCGATTAAACGCCATCTTGAGTCTCCTCCGCGATTGCCTCCGCGACTCATCTCCCCTCATATTTGCCACCATAAAAGGGGCACTTAATGAATGTCCAACACATATTCAGTTCACAACTAACCCCTAAAAGGTTCAAATGGAATTACGCCATCTGCGCTACTTCATAGCCGTTGCCGAAACACTACATTTTGGTCGCGCCGCCGAGCAGTTGCACATGGCTCAGCAACCGCTAAGTCGACAAATCCGCAACCTCGAAGCCGAACTGACTGTGCAGCTTTTCCATCGCACAAAGCGCACAATTCGACTGACTGAGGCAGGCCGAGCATTTTTACCAGAAGCACGCAAAACCTTACGCCAGGCAGATAGAGCGATTTCCATCGCTCAGCGAGCCGACCAGGGCAAAACCGGAGAACTCCAGATTGGCTTCACCGGACCTATCCTCAACAGCGTTTTGCCCACAATTATTCGGCAGTTCAAACATCAATATCCCGACATCCATCTGGAGTTGCATCGTCTACAAACCAATGCCCAGGTCAAAGCGCTACTCAATGAAGAAATTCACGTTGGGCTGCTGCATCCGCCGATTGATACCGTTCTCGACATA
>JBCCRZ010000590.1:0-4291 GCA_039200855.1 Cyanobacteria bacterium P01_D01_bin.44
CCCAGATCTCAGACAGGTTCAACATCAGCTGGTGCAATTTCGTAAACACTATCTGAGAACTGAGGTGTTACTCGACTTTTATGCCGATGCGATCAACACCCGCACAAACCCAACCATGGCTGCTTTATTACGTGCCTGTGACGCGCTGTGCCAGCAGAGCATGACACCTCTGTTGCACCCCTTGGGGCAGTCTACGCCGCCAGTGCTGACCTATATTGACAAAGGGCTGGGCGCGTCGATCTTAAAAGCGGGTCTGCGTCTCTGGGATGGCAAGACAGAAAGCGCTGTTGCCGCGATTAAAATTGTTCGACATAATCTTTATCGCCCCACGGCCCTGATTCATGAGTCTGGCCATCAGATTGCCCACATTCTAGGGTGGAATCAAGAACTCGCCTCAGGGCTAGTGCGAGAACTTTCATCGGATTCTGAGGATCTGGCTGAAATCTGGGCCAGCTGGGCTTCTGAGATTGCGGCAGATACGATTGCTTTTGCCTATACCGGGTATGCAGCCGTCGCTGCGCTGCACGATGTGCTGGCGGGGGGGGACTCGTTTGTATTTAATTTTGTCCCAGGCGATCCGCACCCCACCAGCTATGTCCGGGTGTTGCTCGGGGTCGAGATGTGTCGTCAGTTCTTTGGTTCGGGACCGTGGGATGAGCTTTCATACGCATGGAGCCGCAGCCATCCGCTCAAGCGAGCTAACACTGCCGTTCGCACAGTCTTAGAGCAATCGCTGCCCTTATTGCCAAAGGTGAGCGAACTGGCGCTGTCTACCCCCATGCGAGCTTTTGGCGGGCATAAGCTGGCGGATCTCATCGATCCTCAGCGGGTGCAGCCATCTACCTTGCTCAAGCTAGAGTACCAACTGGGCCCAGCGCTCTATACCTCGCATCACTGGGTACAGGCAGAAGCGCTGAGGCTATTGGCCCTCTCGGGTTACAAAGCCGCAACCCAGCCTGAGCAATCATTAGAGATTTTGCAACAGCAGCGAGATTGGATGGTCACGCTAGGGACATCCTTGCAGGCAGCGTGAGGCAGCCTATGTTTGCTCGATTTAGAAACGCTTTTAGGCATATTCAACTATCCAATCCACTATCCAACCAACCCAAGGAGATAACTGAAATGACCAACGGAGACCCTCGACGGGAAAATGTCCAACCCCAAGGTTCAACCCCCAGCCCCAGCCCAGCGCCCAGCCCCAGCCCCAGCCCAACTCCGAATCCACCTACAGAGCCAATGCCTTCCCCTGAGACAGCCCAAGCCCAATCAGAATTTCTGGAAATCAAACAGGCCCTGACGGATCGACAGGCTCGACCCGATCCTCAACCCGGCTGGATTTTACCGCGCGTAGACCCTAAAGCTGCTTTTAGCGATCCAAGACTAGATAACCAATAATATAGGAGTTCACTGATGTTTAGACGCCTGACCACCCCATCTGACGGGCTTACGTTTAAAGAGAAAGCAAATGCACTGTTTCGCCTTCACCCCAGCGAGCTATCAGCACTGCTTGAAATGGCCTGGGATTTCAGAGTCTGGGAGCAAAATGAAGAACTGGGACATCCCAGACGCCGGAGCGATATTCCAGGGGTACCAGAATATTTACTCAACACATTGTTTAGTGCGGCCCCCCCTCAGACAGGGTTGCCAAATTTCTTTACGGGCAACCAGCAGCGATTTGGTACCCCAAACAGCGTCCCACCCCGAAATGGTGTGCTTTGGGATCATTTAATCTACGCTTATTTGATCGAAAACACCCGCATTTATGACATCTTCCGCAAAGTCATTTATGAATATCGTCATGGTGAAAAACTCGGCGTCCCCTTAGCCAGCACTCAGCACTGGTTGAGAAATACAGAGGAGCTGTTCTTTAGGGACGCAGCCCCCTTTAGCATCTACTCGGTGAGTAGCTACCTCCGCGCAGACTCTGAAGCATCTCGGCGCAACGCCTACTACCGCATGTTTGGGATGGACTTAAATCACGGTATGGAAAATGGCCGATCCTATGTCAAGTCTGAGACCGCCAACCGTGAGTTTATCAATACCTGGGAAGAGTTTCTGAGAGAGGTCTGGGTAGCTATCTCTAACCAAAATAACACCAGCGGTAGCAACCCCCAGGATGACGCAGCTATCCTTGATTTAGCCAAGCGGCTACACGATATGCTAAGAACGCGCCGCACTAACGGTAATATCTCTCGAGAGGAATTTTGGTACGTTTCGATGATGTCCTGGTTCCATCTATCCGTTGAGTTTAATACCTCGATTATTGCGTCTCTTAGAGCTGAGGGGGCGAGCGAAGAAGAGCGCCTCAAGAAGGTCGCAGAACGGGTGAATCTACCCGCCCACGGTAAAGCTTACTATTTCTTTTTACTGGCCGACCGCATGTCCTGGATTTTGACTCAGCTTGAGACCGATATCTACCTTGATGAGGCGGCTATCCCCGCTTTTTACACAGCGGGTTCGCCCGTCGAACGGGTAATGCGAGCCATTATTACCTACTGGTCACAGTCTACAGGTCGCAATATGAAAGAGAAATCACGCGCTGTCTCCGTGCAAAACTGATCGAGCGCTGGGTAGATCGCCGTCATTCTTTTCGTTATTTTTGGTTTCTTTGAGTGAGCAGCTTATGGCTTCTTCAACTTATTCTGATGCCCACGAACCACAGCAGGAATTTGACTCCCCCTTTCTAGGGGAGACGATCTTCACCGATGCAGCTGCCGAACAGGTAAGGCAGGCGCGCAAGACCAATCCTACGGCGCTGGAGTTAGAAAGTCCTTTTCTTCAAGAATTTGAGCAAGAAAGGGAAAATACACTATCAGAAGATACTCCGTACTCTGAGCCCGCTGATGACTTAGAGGAAACTGATGTGGGTGAAGAGGCCGAAGAAACCTTCGATTTTCTGACATCAGAAGAAGAGGATGATCTCGAAGAGGCGTTCTTATCGAAGCTATCTGAAGAAGATGAGAAAAAATTAGCTAGCGCACTCGATGATGCACAAAAACGGTTTTCGATGCCTGGGCTCAATGCTCTGCGGCCCAGGAAAATTCTAGATAAACTTGAGCGCGATCGCAAAAAAGTAACCCAGCATCTGACCAATACTGTTGAGCTATTTGACACGACCACCCGAATTAAGCCAGATGAAATTGACTGGCCGCTGGTTCAAATCATTGCAGCCCGAGAAATTGGAATGACATCAACGGCACTGAGACGCACCTATTCTTCTAATTCAAATCGATTAATCAATAGTGCGGGCAAAGATACCCATGTAGACGGGAAAGGCGGCTTTGACAATTTGTACAAATTTCGTCCACTTTTTCCCAAAAAAGTCAAACAAGCGCTTAAGTCTGTGAGAACCGATCGGTGTAAAAACACCGTTAATCCCCATAAAGAGCCTGGGTTTAGAAAGGGTAGATATAATACCTGCCCTGCGCTAATCCCAGAAAAGTATCTGCTGGTTGGGGCGATTGTGAATGTAACCGGTAGCCAAAGGGGATTTGCCAAACGGGTTAGAGACATTTTTGAGGATCCAGAGCCGCTTTTATCTAGCTTAAATCAGGATGCTAAACGCATCTGGACCGCCCTGACGTTTGCCCGACCCGGCGGCAGCTCTAGTCCTGATGGCCGGTGGGGCGTCATCACCATTCTGCATGACTATAAGCGCCAGCTTGAAGCAGGCACCCTTTCTGACTTAAATGCCATTGCTGACGACACTGCGCTGAGAGAAAAACGCCCCTTCGTAATGAGAGCGGCGATTGCCAGCGCTCAAACCAGCGTCCTTGAAAAGAGCTTACCCAACCACATTGCTGACATCTTCGACAGTAGCCCCCCTAATCGTCGGCCTGCAGACTACTCTTGTGTCAGGCCGCAGGTGCTCAATCGTGAACTCGGACAGTTTGAATTAGACGCTGAATGGGAAGCCGAGTTTGAAACCGAGTTTGAAGCCGAGTCAACCGCCTGCTTTTATCTTCCGATTTCATCTCAGCCCATACCTTGCCGATTTTACACAATCAAGTACAAGGTTGACGCCAAGGGGTTGATTGATTTGGCCGGTCGCACTTACGGGGTGAAACCCTATCGCGAGAAATTAAAGCTTGCCCAGTGGATAAACAACCATCCCTATAATCAACGCTTTTGGAGAACGGGGAGTCAGGCTAGCAAAAGTTTTCCAAACGGGCGGATATCGTTTAACCCGAGATTTACCAAAGACATTAGCAAACAAGCGAATGCGGCTGGTCAGGCTCCGTTTGGTCGCGCTTTTGCGACTATTTTCATTCCACCCCCTCCTGCCTGGTTA
>JBCCRZ010000591.1:0-4279 GCA_039200855.1 Cyanobacteria bacterium P01_D01_bin.44
AGAAATTCTGTTGTTTGGGTGTCCGCCAGGGCCTGCTTCAGATTTTGGCAAACTTCACGGGTGATGCGCTCAGCCTCTGTAGGGGTGAGCGATCGCGTATTGGTCAGCACAAAGAAAATCGGTGACTCATCCAATAAGCCTAGCTTTAAGGTGGCTACATCCCACTGGAGTAGCAGCAAACAGCTGTGTACGGTTTGTGATCCGGTTGGATCATCGTCCAGCACAATAATCTTGGGACGGCGCTTGGGAAGACGACTCATGGGGATACCTCGATCAGACCGACAACTATCTGCTTCTCAGTATCTCCCGTTTGAGCCGAGTATCCGAATCCAGAATTAAACGTCTATAGTCTTCGCTAGCAGCAAATCATCAGCTCCGTCATCCAGCGTTGCCCAAACAGGCTGACTTCAGTTTCTCAGTGCCCTCTAGGGGGCCAAAAATTTTTTCGGAATAGGCCCACATTTCCTCGTTGGCCAGCATTTGTCGATAGTGGGGATCGTCGATAAAGTGCTTCCAACGATGGATGACATTCATGTGAGTGGCCTGTCCATTCATATTTTGGGCATCGAACGAGCTGCCGCCCCCCAAAGACCGTACCGTATCGAGACCTGCGTCAGAAAACGCCATGTTTAGACGCTCAGCCAGGGTTTTACGATAGGTGCGATCGCAAAACCAACGGTTGTAACTAATACAAACTCGGTTGTGAGCCAGATAGTGGGTTTCACCCACAAATTCCTTCGCGTACTGCAGCCACAGGTCAACCACATCTCGATGGCGGGCTTTAACCGCCATGTAGTTCTTTTTCAAGCGACTCGCCAGGAGATTGAACGGGTCCCGCAGGATCAGCACATCAAAACGGTGCTGACTGCGTCCCACATATAGATCGTGGTACCGCTCAAAACGACGACTCCTCACCTGATCAAGCCCCCAGTCTTCGTAGCTATAGAGCAGGCAGTCCCGTTTGACCAAATTGCCTTGGGCCTGACGGCGATACGCCGCTACCATCTTGGGGTGTTCTCCAGGATGGTGGTCGTTGAGGTTCTCGGCCTTATAGCGATACGGGTTTTCCCCTGCTTTCACGTTGTTGAGATGGCGGATCACGCCAGTATGCTGCTGTTCTAGCCAGGTGATAATGGCATGGTTACCAGTACGGCGTAAACCGACCACGCGCAGCTCTTTTTGATTGGTGATTTCTTGAACGGGCCGAGACAGTTGCCGATAGGTATCTTCGGTCCTGTGAGAAACAGCCCGCCAGAGTTGACGGCCCATGCGGCGAGAGCGACTAGCCATCTGGCTTGGAACCTGGATAAACATAAAATACCCCCCGTGAGCGACAGCGCCTGCCAAAATTTCTAGGTGCCCATCATACGCAAATCGTTGATGGCGAGCCAGCTTCTTAGCACACATTCGAACAAATGCCTGGTTTAGAAGCTGCATAGCCAGACCGGTTGACTGGTAGCGTTAGCGTGCCCGCAGCGGACTTTAAACACTCAAAACGCTTTCTTATCAAGCTGCTTTGGTAGTCTGTGGCCAAGGCTTAAGCGTTAGGGTGTCGATTGAGGGCGGCGGCATAAATCTGCTCATTTCTCCGAACAGACGTCTCTAAATCAACGACCGGGTTAGGATAATCAACACCAATGCGAACCCCACAGCGTCTTTGCTCAACCGTATCCAGTTTCCAGGGCGCGTGAATTTTTTGGATGGGCACCTTTTTCAAGGCAGGGAGCCAGTGCTTCACGTATTTGCCGTTAGGGTCATAATCCCTGGACTGCTTTGGAATGTTGAAATAGCGAAAACCACGCGCATCGTTGCCAACTCCGGCAGTATAGTTCCAATTGCCCCAGTTGCTGCACACGTCATAGTCAATCAGCAATGATTCAAACCATTCTGCCCCCATGTGCCAATCAATCCCCAGATTTTTGGTGAGAAAGCTCGCCACATTTTGTCGCCCCCGGTTTGACATAAAGCCCGTCGCCGCGAGTTCACGCATATTGGCATCGATCAGCGGGTAGCCGGTTTCACCCGCACGCCATCGGTCAAACCTTTCCCAATCTTGCTTCCAGTCAATATCCAGCCCCCGCAGTCCGGTTTTATAAAATACGCTATTGCCGTGTTTGGCACACACAAACCGAAAATAGTCGCGCCACAGCAATTCAAAAATAAGCCAGTAGGTCGAATCGTTTTTAACTCGCTCTGATTCATATTGCTGGACTTCCTCGTAGATGCGTCGAGGCGAGAGACAGCCCAGCGCCAGCCAGGGAGAAAATTTGGAGGAATAGTCAGCCCCCAACAGGCCATTGCGAGTTTCTTTATAGCGTCTCAGACCGTCCGTGTTCCACAAGTAGTGCTGCAGGCGCTCAAACCCAGCTGTCTCCCCCCCTTGAAACTGGAGAACGCCTCGCTGCTCAAT
Source organism: Cyanobacteria bacterium P01_D01_bin.44 (assembly GCA_039200855.1). Lineage (GTDB taxonomy): Bacteria > Cyanobacteriota > Cyanobacteriia > Phormidesmidales > Phormidesmidaceae > SIO4C1. The sequence goes on from JBCCRZ010000591.1 coordinate 2,411, forward strand.
GGCTTGAGGCGTTAAGTCGAGATCCTCTAAGGTCGGCACGTCTCCTGGGGCAAGCTTGGGCAGTGGGGGTAGCGCAGTTGGGGTGACAAAGGTTGGATAGACCGTACTGCGCTGCTCGACTTTTTTGCGAAAACTCGTGAAAACATTGGGGAGTTGGCTGATTTCAAAGGGAAGATCATCAGGATGGTAAAGCGTAGCCCCCCAATACACTTCGTAACTAACCTTAAACTGCTTAAGCTGCGCTTCTAGAGCCTTATCTACGGCCAATTCTTCAGCGGTCACCTCTGCATGCCAGTAAACCGCATCGATCTCCAGCGCTTTGATGATTTTGGGAATTTCCTCCTCTGGTTTCCCTTGCCGCACAATAAGGTCGCTCCCCTTGGCCTGCAAAGCAGCCCTTAGATTTGCAACGCTGTCTATTAAGAACTGAGCTCGGTAGCTGCCAGTTTTAGGGAACCCAAAAGACGTGGTCCCAAACTGTCTCGGATCAAAGCAGTAAACTGGGATGATCTCGGCTTTTTGCTCTAGGGTACGGTGCAACGGCTCATGATCATGTAGTCGCAAGTCGTTACGAAACCAGATAAGAATGCGCATGCAACTCCACAGATGACTATCAACCCTTTATTCTAAAGAATCGTAAAGTTAAACCGCATCCAGTTTAGACCTATAAGTTATTCCGGTAAGTCATACTATAGGGCTGGATAGGGGCAAGCTTTCAGGCAAACGTTCTCAAGTTAGCAAGAAGGACTGGTGACATGGCGATCAAAGTGGGGGATACGGCCCCAGATTTTACCCTACCCAATCAGGCTGGCGAGTCAGTGGCGCTGTCAGCCTTTAAAGGTCAAAAAGCCATAATTTTGTATTTTTACCCCAAAGACGATACACCGGGCTGCACGACAGAATCTTGTACCTTTCGGGATAGCTATCAAGACTTTCTTGATGCGGGCGCTGAGGTGATCGGCATTAGCAGTGACTCCCCCGAATCGCATCAAAAGTTTGCAGCCAAGCATAATTTACCGTTTACCCTGGTCAGCGACACGGGCTCTACGGTGCGCAAGACCTATGGTGTGCCTGCCACACTTGGACTCCTGCCGGGACGGGTAACGTATGTAATCGACAAAGATGGGGTGGTGCGTCATGTGTTTAACTCACAGTTCAATCCTAAAAAGCACGTGGATGAAGCCCTCAGTGTGCTTAAATCCATAGGTTAAATTGGGCGGGTGTAGTCCGGGCGGTTAGATACCAAATGTTTTCTTGGAAAGGTGAGGTAGTGAGATGGTGAGGTAGTGAGATGGTGGGGTGGTTAAATTTAGTTAAAAGTTAAAGATTAAAGGTTAGGGGCTCTCCAAGAGCGAAGTGAGTGTATTAACCATCTCACCGTGCATTCACCAGCGCAGCGCACTCACCTATTCACCCACTCACCAGTACAGCGCACTCACCTTTCACCCCCTCCCCCTCCTTATGTCCACCCGCGATCTCCCCAATGCCGACTGCTGACAACGTGATTCCCCAGCTCAAAGCCGCCTGCGAGGGTCTGATGTGGCGCAGTGAAGCGGACTACCCCCTCAACGTTATCTGCTGGGAGCTACCTGAGCGGCACCTCGACTACCACGATCTGCTTTACTACAGCGGCCATGCGGTAGATACGCAAGTGGCGGCGGTCTCATTGGACAGTTTCTTTGGCAAGGTGACCGTCGAGCGCGCCTGGTTTGACTCCCAAGAAAAGGCCCTGGTACAGCGATACCGTTCGCTGCGAGAGCTACTTGAGCTAACCCTCCAAGATCTCAAGGTCTATCGCATGGGTGAGGTTGAGGTAGATGTCTGTGTACTCGGCTGGACTGAGGATCATTGTCTGGTTGGGGTGGCGAC
>JBCCRZ010000592.1:0-4270 GCA_039200855.1 Cyanobacteria bacterium P01_D01_bin.44
AAGCATGTGGTTGAGACCCCCGACGAGTACGAGATTGTTACCCCTGACGAGCAGGTATATCCCCTCGATTACGCCAAAATTTATCCGATGGCTAATACTGATTTAGCCGTGACCGAGTTCAATAGCGAGCAAGCCTATGCGATTGCCGAACTGGGCGATTCTGACCAGGTGACCGAAGGGGATTCTGTTTTCATCGCCGGGTGGCCACAGTCGGGGGAAGCCATTCCCTACATTTATCAATTTATCTCGGGCAATATTTCAGGACTGCCCCCGCGACCGCTGCCAGGGGGCTATGGCCTGATTTATACCAACACCGCCCGACAGGGGATGAGCGGTGGCCCAGTGTTTGATAATGAGGGCGATGTGGTGGGGATTCACGGTCGGGCTGAGGGCAAAGAGATTTATCTACCCAACTCAGACTTTGACACTACGATTGTGCGCGATGGCTTTAGTCTCGGGGTGCCGATCAATGTGTTTTTGACCCAGGCATCCGAGCTGCCGATTGAGCCTGAAACGCTGCCATCGCCAGTCATCGCTGAGGCTAGCCCGGTTTACTTTAACGAGCCGCTGCGATTGACCCACGTGAGTGTGCCTACCAAATGGCAGTTTCGAGAGTCTGAATATCTGTTTAATATCAATCTGCCAGCAGAGGCAGCAGAACCTCTCAAAGAGATTGTCTTTACCCAGGTCGAAGGGGCAGACTATCCCAGCTACAGCATTCGCGAGACCCATGCCTTTGAGGGGGGTGACCGGGATGCAGCGCTGCCTCTGAGTCTGGTGGCCAATGATACCGATGAGAGAACTATGACCGTTGTATTTGACCCACCGGTTGAGCCCGGTCGGCAAGTGACGGTGGCGCTTAAGGCCCATCGCAATCCTCGTGATGGCATCTATCTCTATCGTGTGGTGGCATATCCGCCGGGGGCAGCAGGGCGTGGACAGCGCATTGGTACAGGGCGGCTCAGTTTTTATGAGCAAGAAGCGTTTTGAGGGGGGATTGGAGAGTGATGCTGTGTACTGTAGGCCCTCACCCTAAATCCCTCTCCCAACATTGGGAGAGGGACTTTGAGTGGAGTGAAATTCTCCTTGCTGACAGGATCCCGGAATGACTAAAAATCCTACCGGGAAAGGTTTTCTCCCCTTCTCCCAAATTTGGGAGAAGGGGTCAGGGGATGAGGGCCATCCAGGGAGGCCATCCATGTGGAATTTAACACTGGTTTTGCTCCTAACACCCTTTTACCCGCTGGGGATTCTTAATCATACTGAACACTTTTCCACATACCTACATATCCTGCACTGGGTAGACACAAGGCCAGCCCCTACCCCCATCTCACCCCACCGCCTCTCCTCTCCACCTCTCCACCTCCCCACCGACCTTCAACAACGAGGTCTCCGCCAGTTTCAGCAAGGTCAGTTCTCTCAGGCGATCGCAACTTATCAGCAGGCGCTCTCCTTAGCAGACAGTGACCCAGACTTGCAAGCCACTCTGCTCAGTCAGCTGGGCCATACCTATGCCAACCAGGGGGATTACACCACCGCGCTGACGCTCCTGGAGATCGCCCAGCAACGCTATACCCTCGTTGGAGATCGCCTTGGGCTAGCTGAAGTAGACATTTATCAAGGTTTTGTGAGACGGCGACAGGGTCGCTATCCAGAGGCTTTAGAACGGTTAGAAACCGCCCTGGAAAGGTTGTCATCTGAGGCGGAGACATCCAATCTTCGACAACAAACCCTGACTGGAGAAGCTTTGCACAACCTGGCGGCGGTCCAGGCAGATAGGGGCGAGACAGAGACCGCGATCGCACTCTACACCCAGGCCCTTGAAATATGGAATTCCCCCCGTGTTGCTTCGCAAGACGCCCTCACCCAGCAATTTCACCAAGGACGCGCCCTCAATAACCTGGGCGGAGTTTACTACACCCAGGGTGACCTGGATCAAGCTGAAACCTACTATCAGCAGGCTCTTACCACTGCCCAAGAGATTGCCAATCGGGCCAGCGAGGGGCGAATTCTCACCAATTTGGGCTTGATTGATCGCCAGTCGGGCCGTTACGACCAGGCAGAACAGCGCTATCAAGAAGCCTTAGGTGTGCTCACCGCCATTGGTGACCGGGCCAGCGTCAGCAGTACCCTCAATAGCTTAGGCATAGTTTACGAAGCCCTGGGGCAAATCGATCAGGCCCTGGATAGCTATCAGCAGGGGCTTGCCATCGCAGAGGAGATCGGTGACCAGCGTCAGATCGGCAACTTATGGGATGGGCTCGGCGGGCTTTACTATCGGCAGGCTCGCTATGGCAAAGCCCTCACTGCATATGAGACGGCCTTGCAAGTCCATCAAACCATTGGCAACCCTATGGGGGCGGCGGCAACCCTCACTAACCTGGGGGGCACCTATGAGGCCCTGGGGCGCTCTGAAACGGCGCTGGATTATTTTGATCAAGCCCTGGCCATTGACGACCCCGTGAATAAACCTGGCATTTTGGCAGCTCAAGGGGTTGTCTATCAGCGTCTGAGAGATCTCCCCCAAGCCCTGAGCGTTACCCAGCAGGGGCTGGACCTGGCCGTGGAGACAGGTAATCAGCCCTTACAAAGTCGCCTGCTCGATCAGCTGGGGGGGCTCTATGGTCAGTTGGGTCAGGTGGAGATTGCGATCGCAACCTACCAAAAGGCGCTACAAATTTCCCAAACCAGCGGCGACCCCACCGCCACCGGGCGCACCCTCAACAGTTTGGCGACGCTCTACGCCCAGCAGGGTGAGCTAAACGAAGCTCAGCCCCGATTGCAATCCGCCCTCAGCCACTTTCGCCAGATCGGCGATCGCCAGGGTGAAACCACTGTTCTAAGTAACCTTGGCAAACTTTATGGGGCCAGCGATCAGCCTGCCCTGGCGATTTTGTTTTACAAGCAGGCAGTCAATCTGCACGAAGCCATTCGGAGTGAGCTGCAATCTCTCTCGGGCGACCTGCAACAGTCATATCTAGACAGCATTACCCCCACCTATCGCAGTCTGGCCGATTTGCTTTTGCAGCAAGACCGGGTGCTGGAGGCTCAGCGGGTGATCGATTTGCTCAAAGTCCAGGAACTGGACGACTACCTGCGCGGTGTGCGCGGCAATGACAATACCCAGCAGGGGGTGGATGCCCTGACCTCAGAGCAACAGATTTGGGCAGAGCATGAGCAGTTGACCGAGGCAGCGGTGATGATTGCTCAAGAACTAACCACCCTGCGCCAGCTCGACCGTCCCCTCACCCCAGACGAAACCCAGCGCAAAGCCCAGCTAGACGAGCAACAGCGTCAGCTGGTGCGCCAGTTTCGCGAGTTTAGCCGTCGCCCCGATATTGTGGGCTATGTTGAAGCCCTGAGCTACAGCGCCCGTGAGCAGAGCCTCAGCCTGTCTCGCTTGCAAGACCTGTCCCAAAATTTGCAAAATCTTGAACAGCCGACAGTACTGCTCTATCCGCTGATTTTAGAAGACCGTCTGGAGTTGATTTTAGTCGCCCCAGGGGTGCCCCCCATCCACCAAACCGTCGAGGTGCGTCGCACCACCCTCAATGAAACCATCCAAGCCTTTCGCACTGCCCTCACCGACCCCGAGAGTGACCCCTACCCGGCGGCTCAACAGCTCTACAATTGGCTGATCCGCCCGGTTGCCCCGCAGCTCAGCGAGGCCCAGGCTGAAACAATTCTTTATGCCCCCGATGGTCCTCTACGCTACATTCCCCTGGCAGCACTCCGTGATGGCAATACCTGGCTGGTTGAGAACTATCGCATCAACAACATTACCGCTGCTTCCATCGATGATTTGGTCAGCCAGCCCCCACAGGAGTCCAGCATTTTAGCCGGGGCGTTTACCGACCCCCGAACCCGCTACACCGTCCCTGTCGGGTCACAAATGCTTAGCTTTCGGGGGCTCCCCTACGCGGGCATTGAGGTGGATTTGCTGCGGAGGCTCCAGCCCAACAGTGAGACGTACCTTGACCCAGACTTTAACAAAACCAGCATTCTGCCCAATATGGACGATTTTCCCATTGTTCACTTTGCTACCCATGCGGCTTTTCTGCCCGGCAGTCCGCTGGATTCGTTTATTTTGTTGGGAAACGGGGAGACGATTACCTTGCAAGAGGTGCAGGATGAATGGTTTTTTAACAACCTGGATTTAATTGTGCTGAGTGCCTGTCAAACCGGGTTGAGCGGTTTAGTTGATGGCGGTGAAGAGATTTTGGGGTTTGGATATTTGATGCAAAACGCGGGGGCAAATGCTGCGATCGCA